>NZ_JAZHPF010000003.1 GCF_036543075.1 Deinococcus sp. YIM 134068 | reverse complement strand
AGGGTAAGCCTGACCCTGAGCCACTGAGCGGACGAAAACGCCCTCATACTGTACTACAAACAACGCTCGAAGTCGGCTGGCAGCTCGTTTTTCGTTCGCCCTCATAAAATCTGTCAGGCCGTCAGGGTGTCAACGTGTCCGTTCCCCAGGCGTATCTGGACAAAATCCGGTCGGTCTACCCCGACTTGCCCCTACACACGCTGGACTTCAATCAGGACGGCATGGTCAACGATGTCGTCGTGGTCGATCACGAGAGGGTCTGCCGCTTCGGCAAACATCGGTGGGCCGCCGAGGCCCTGCGGCAGGAGGCGCGGGTGCTCGCCCTGGTCCGTGAGCACACGTCCCTGCGGGTGCCGGAGTTCGAGCACCTGGAGCCGGAGTTCGTCAGCTACCGCTTTCTCCCCGGCGAACCCCTGACCCGTACCCGTCTTCTGCGGCTCTCCCCGGAGACTCGCCGAACCGTCCTGGCGGACCTCCTGTCGTTCCTGCGGCAGATGCACGCCATTCCGCGCGCCGCCACCGAAGCCGCCGGTCTTCAGGCATCCGACGCCCTCCGAACCCGTGAGGACTGGCTGGCGCTGCTGGCCCAGGCCGAGGAGCATCTGTTTCCCCTCCTGATGCGGCATCAGCGCACCTGGATTCACGACCACTTCGCCCCGGTCCTGGCGGACATCCTGGACCTGACGCCCGCGCCCCGGCTGATTCACGGGGATTTGGGGGTGTATCACGTGCTCTTCGACCTGGAGGCCGAACGCCTCGCGGGAGTCATCGACTTCGGCACGGCGGGCCTCGGGGACCCGGCGACCGATCTGGCCGCGCTGCTGTCCAATTACGGGGAGTCCCTGATCGCCGGGGTGCTGCCCGCCTACCCGGAGTTGGGGGATCACCTCGACCGCGCCCGGTTCTGGGCGGGCACGCTGGAGGTGCAGTGGGCGCTGGCCGGTCTCGTCCACGGGGACCGCTCCCTCGCGCTGGCCCACCTCGGCGGGGCGCGGGACGTGCTGCCCCTGGGTCGTTAGACGCTCATATGTGATGCGGGAGGGGCGGCTCTCCCCAGGAGGCTGGATCAAGCCTGACGACAGGAGCAGCTCTCACCCATGCCGCCGCAGGAACGCTTCCCGCTCCATCCACGCCATCCTCGGCTCGGTCTCCGAGGGGGCGACCCGCGTGCCGTACACCACGCGCATGACGCGGAAGCCCAGGCCATACACGCGCGCCTGCATGGGCGGCAGCGGCGTCAGGGTGAAGCCGTTTTTCTCCAGCGGCCCGTGAAAGAGGGTGACGGCGAAGACGGCCCGCGCGTCCCCGAACTCCGGTCGGTCCCGCAGGGCGGCGGCCACATCCCGCAACGACCGCTGGTAGGCGCGGTAGGCCGTCAGCGACCCCCGCGCGTTCAGGCCCACGAGGCGCGGGCTGTGCAGGTGGAGTTCGGCGGCCAGTGAGCCGGGTGGAAAGGGCAGCACGGCGGGCATGGGCCGCAGCGCCACCCGCATCACCCCGTCGGCCCGCTCGGTGAGGGGCAGGACCCCGTGAGAGCGGGCGAAGCGGTCGTCCACGAGGCGGCGGTAGACGTGAATGAGGAGGTCGCGGGGGGTGGCGGGCCGCAGGTCGGGCAACTCGCGCACGGGCACGGGACGGTAGCCGAGTGTCCGCAGCCGGGCGAGGGTGCCGGGAAGGTCGGCGGGGGAGACGCGCAGGGTGAGGCCCAGCTCGGGCGCTGGGGAGGGGAGGGGCAGGGGACGCACGCCCGACGCGGCGAGGGCACGAAGTTGGACGCCGCTCAGGGAGGGATCGAAGGCCCACGCCGTCACGGTCCCGCCCACCGCCACGTCCAGCCGGGTCAGCCCAGCCGGGTCGCCCTGCCCCGCGACCTCGTGCCCGGCGTTCGTGGCGAGGCGCAGCACCTCGGCGTCCGTGTCCGCGAGTCCGACCGGGACGAGCAGCGTCGCCCTCACCCCTGCCGTCCCCAACGCCGTTATTCCCTCCTGCACCTCGTCCGGCGTGGTAGCGGGCACCGTCAGACCCACACGTGGGTCGCCGGGGTGGCCGCCGTGGAGGGCACCGTGGGCACCCGCGCGGCTCAGGGCACGGCGCGCCCGGCGGGTCAGCGGGGAGGCGTGGGGGTCGTCCTTCGCGGGCATGGCCCGACTGTAGCGGGGATGGGAGGCGGGACGGGGAGAGGTGAAGATTCCTGACCGCCGATGAGTGCATGGGTCAGGTCCGGCGTCGTATGCTCCTGGGCAGTGATGCTTCAGGATTCCTTTAACGACGCGGTGGCCGGGGGAGGTTCGATGAGACCCCTACGCATAGGACTCTTCACCGACACCTTCCTGCCCGACCAGAACGGCATCGTCACCAGCGTCGGGCTGCTCAGCGACGAGCTGCGGGCGCGGGGTCACGACGTGGAGGTGGTCGCGCCCTCCTTTCCAAGACAGCACAGCCCGGACCAGCACAGCCCGGAGGCTCTGGAGACGAGGCCAGACGTGCGCCGGGTCTCCAGCGTGCGCTACGTCTTCCTGCCGACCTACCGCCTCGCGTGGCCGACCCGAAAGGACTTCGAGCAGAAGTATGACCTCGTTCACACGCACACGCCGCTGACGCTGGGGCTGGCAGGTGCCCGCCTCGCGCGCAAGTGGGGTGTGCCGCACGTCGCCACGTACCACACGCACATCGAGGCGTACACGCACTACGTCCCCGGCCTGCCGCTGGTGCAGCGCCACACGGGGATCGTCACGCGCGTCATGGGCCTGTACTACCGCCGCGCGCAGGCGGTCATCACCCCCACCGCCGCGATGCTGGACGTGACCCGCGCGATGGGCGTTCAGAACCCGGTCGTCATTCCCACCGCCGTCGAGCCGGGGGTGCTGCGCTCGGCCCCACCGGTCGAGAATCCGTGGCCGACCGGCACCCGCCGTCTCCTCACCGTCGGGCGGCTGGCGCGTGAGAAGCGGTTCGACCTCGTGCTGGACGCGCTCGCCGGATTGCCGGACGCGCACCTCGTCGTGCTGGGCGAGGGACCGGAGCGTGAACACCTCGTGCAGCACGCCGAGCGATTGGGCGTGGCCGGGCGCGTGAGCTTTCTGGGCGTGCGGCCCTGGACGGAGGTCGGGGCGTACTACCGCCTCGCCGAACTCTTCCTCTTCGCCAGCGACACGGAGACGCAGGGGCTGGTGCTTCAGGAGGCGCAACTGATGGGCGTGCCCGTCGTAGCGGTTGGGGCGCGCGGCACCCTGAGCGGCGTGTCGCACGGGCGGAGCGGCTACCTCGTCTCACCCGGCGACGCGGGGGCGCTGCGGGAGCACGCGGCGGACCTGCTGTCCGACGGGGAGAAGTGGGCGCGCTTCTCGCGGGGGGCGCGGGCTTTCGGCACCGCCTGGACGCCCGGTGGGGTGGCCGAGCGGGTGCTCGACGTGTACGCGGGGGCGCTGGGGGTGCCGCGCGAGACGCCCTTCCCGGTGGAGGCGGGGGCCGCCGTGGGCGTCAGTTCCCGAAGTACCCTCGCGTATGACCGCTGAGGTTTTGCGCGTGACGCCACAGGAAGGGCAGCCAGCCCCCCTCCAGCCGCCGCGCGCTCGTCTCCACGAGGGCACCGGGCACGTAGGCGACCTCTCCCAGGCGGGCCAGCGCCTGCCCCAGCAATACGTCCTCGTAGGCCTCCACGTCGGGGTAGCCGCCCGCCAGCAGCGCGGCCTGTCGGGAGTAGGCCATGTTCGCCCCGGCGAGGTTGGGCTTCCCGGCGGCCTCGCACGCCCGCAGGAAGGTGGTGTAGGCGACCCCGGAGAGCGTGGCGAGGGGCCGCGACACCCCGCAGAAGCGCATCGGGCCGTAGAGGGCCACCCGCCCGCCGTGTCCATGACCGTCCTGGCCGGGTCCGGCGGCCTCGTGGAAGTGGGCGAGCCACTCGGGGCCGGGCAGCGAGTCCGCGTCGGTGGTGGCGACCCAGGGCGTGCGGGCGGCCTCCAGCCCTGCCTGACGGGTGGGGGCGATGCCGCGCACGTGGCAGGAGAGGACCGTAGCGCCCCACGCCCGCGCGACCGCCGCCGTGTCGTCCTGGCTGGCGTTGTCCACGACGATGACCTCGGCGGGGGGAGAGAGCTGGCGTTCCAGGGCGCGCAGGGTGAGGGGCAGGTACGCCGCCTCGTTGCGCGCGGGAATCACGACCGTGAAGTCCGGCACGGGCACAGGCTAACAGGTGATCGGGCGCGGCCCGTCATCCCTTCGCCGGGGGTGGGGACGTGAATCGGGAGCGCCTGCCGCTGCGTCCGGGCACCCTGGGGCCGGTCATGGCCGCCGCCGTCGCGCTCGCCTGTGCGGAGTTCGTGAGAAGTGGGGTGTACGCCGCCTACCTTCCGCAGGCGGGTCCCGCCGCGCTGGGGCTGCCGCTGACCGCCGTGGGCGCGGCGTGGACCGCCCACTTCGCCGCCGACACGCTGATGCGCGGCCCGGCGGGGGCATTGATCGCCCGTCACGGCCTGCGGGTGGTCATGCTCGGTGGGGCGCTGTTGAGTCTCGTCGCGCTCGCGCTGCTGCCGTTGGCCCGGTGGCCGTGGCTCCTCGTTCCCATCGCCGCGCTGCACGGGGCGGGCTTCGCGGCGATGTGGCCCGGCGCGATGAACCTCACCGCCGACGCCGCGCGCGAGGGCTACCAGGGCCGCGCGATCACGGGCGTGGCGCTGGGCGTGATGCCCCTCGTCGGCGGCGGCTTCCTGCTGCTCGGCGGGCTGGCGCAGGGGAACTCCACGTTGCCGCTCCTCATCGCGCTGGGGATGCAGGTACTCGCCGTGCTGGCGACCCTCGCCCTGCCCGCACGCCGGGTGCGCCGCCGGGAGGAGGGAGCCGCCCCCACGCCCGAGCGGGTGCGCCGCGCCGCCCGCGCCCTCGCGCCGCTGCTGCCCGCCGCCTTTGTCCAGAACATCACCATGACGCTGCTGGGGCCGCTGCTGTTCAGACTCGGACCGGGATTGGGTCTGAACTACTGGGGTCTCGTCGCCCTGCTGGTGGTGGGGGGGGTGGTCGCCTACGCGAGCCTGCCCTTTACCGGGCGGGTGGCCGACCGGGGGCGGGCACGCCTCGCCCTGACGGTGGGCTTCGGGCTGATCGGCCTGTCCTTCGCGGCCATCGCCACCACGCCGCCCCTGTGGGCCATGTACCCGCTCGCGGCCCTCGTCGGGCTGGGGTACGCCTGCATCTCGCCGGGCTGGGCCGCGCTCGTAACGGGCACCCTTCCCGAAGCCGAGCGTCCCGCCGCGTGGGGGGCATTGATGACCGTGGAGAACGCGGGCACGGCCCTCGGCCCCCTCGTCGGTGCCCTCGCCTTCGCGCAACTGGGGCTGCCCGGCCCCTTCCTTGTGGGCGCGGTCATGGCGCTGACGACCGCCGCCGCCTACATCGTCTTCCGCCGCGCGTTCCCGGAGGAGCGGACGGCGCAGCCCGCGTGAGCGATGGGAGAGCTGCCAGTCGCCAGCGTCCAGTCGCCAGAACACACCGGGGGAACCCGCCGTCAGCGGGCGTGGGCGCTCGTCCCCCTCGGCCTGACGCTGCTCGCCGCCCTGCTGGCCGACGTGCTGGGGCGGGCCGCCGGGTGGGGGGCGCTCGGTCCCGGCGACCGTTCCTCGCGGCGGGTGGCCCTCACCTTCGACGACGGGCCGGGCGAAAGGACGGGGGACCTCCTCGCCGTCCTCGCGCGGCACGGTGCCCCCGCCACCTTCTTCGTGACGGCCCCGGCGTGGGAGCGGTGGCCGGACCTCGCGCGGGCCTTGCGGGAGGCGGGGCACCAGGTGGAGGCGCACGGGCGCTGGCACACCCACGCCCTGCTCCTGCCCCCGTGGCGGGAGTGGCGGCAGGTGCGGTGGCATCCCCGCGCGCGGGAGAGCGGCCCTCACCTGTACCGCCCCCCCTACGGTGGTCACAGTCCGCTGACGCGCGTGCTGGCCCGCCTCGCCCGCCGCCGGGTTGCCCTCTGGGACGTGGAGGGGCGCGACTGGACCGGGGAGAATGCCGCCTCCCTCGCCGCGCGGGTGCTGGGGCAGGTGCGGCCCGGCGGCGTCCTCCTCCTCCACGACGGCCCGGAGGTGACGCCGGAGGTGGTGGACCTCCTGCTCGTGGGGTTGAAGGCGCGCGGTCTGACGCCCGTCCTCCTCCGTGACCTGCCCATGTGCCCCATCGGATTCCGGGACGGGGTGCGGCGGCTGCGGGCGAGCTACGGGGGCTAGGCACCGGGGTTCAACTGGCCGAGCTTTTGCGTTCAGGACCTCGTTCTCCCGTTGAGACTTCCCCCAGTATCTTCCCCACCTCCGCCGCGACGACGGGCAGCGCCCCCGCCGCGCCGACGCGCCCCAGCCCCGCCACTGCCGCCCGCGCCCGCCGCGACGGGTCCCCGAGCAGGGCCAGCACCTCCGTCGCCACCGCGTCCGGGTCTGGAGAGACCACCTTGAGCGCGTCTCCCAGCAGCCGCCCCTGCCGCCGCGCGAAGCCGGGCGTGTACTGCGGGCCAAGCGTCGGAAAGGCGACGACGGGCACGCCGAGGCCCGCGAGTTGCTCGTTCGCCGTGCCCGCCGTGCCCACCGCCACGTCCGCCGCCCGCGCCACCGCCCCGAACGCGCCGCGCAGGAGGGGAACACGGACGCCCTCGCCCTCCGCCCAGGCTGTGCGGCTGTCCTCCACCCGCAGCGTCCAGCCCCACGGCAGCGTCACCGCGTCCCAGCCGTGCGGCCACGCGACGAGGGCCGCCACGCCCGGCACCCGCGCCGCCGACCGCAGCATGAGGGGCAGACTCTCCCGGTGGTCCTCCCGCGAGCCGGGCAGGAGGGCGAGGACCCGCCGACCGCCGATCAGGGCTGACAGGTCGCGTTCGGGCGGTGGCAGCACATCCAGCGCGAAGCTGCCCGCCCACCGCGCCCGCACGCCCCGCCGCCGGTAGTACCGCGCCGTCCCCGCGTCCCGCACGAAGACCGCCCGCGCCCCCCGCGCCAGCCGCAGCTCGTAGGGCATGGGCACGTTCGCCCCGAGGGCGTTGAGTTCCGAGAGCGTCCCCCACACGCCCAACCCCTCCAGATAGTGCGCGCTCAGGAGCGGCTGGACGTGGACGAGCGGCACTCCCACCCCCCGCGCCGCCACGGTGCCCACCATCAGCGCGTAGGCGTCCCCCACCACCACGACCGCGCCCGTGCCCCGCGCCGCCCGCCGGGCGTCCCGCCACTGCCGCAGCGACCCGCCCACCAGTCCGGCCCGCAGGTCCGCGAGCAGGTTCGCCGCGCTCCCGAAGGGGAAGCCGCCGCTCGGCAGACCCAGTTCCTCACCCATCCGAGTCACCCCCGGCACGCCCGCGTAGGCCCGCCCGGCCCCGACGAGCGGCAGCACCCGCGCTTCCCCCGCGAGATGCCCCAGCAGCCGCGCCCCGATCAGGTCCTCCGCCGTGCCGTTGGAGATCAGGAGGACGGACCGGACCGCGTGCGTGCTCACGGGGCGCAGGATAACGGGGGAAGGGGGTGCCCGGCCCCCGCGCGTGGTACGAATGCGCCATGAGGAGGCGCTGGACGTGAACGACTTCGACGCCCTGCAAGGGGCCATCCGCCGCGCCGCCGAGGCCCGGCAGGCCGAGCAGCGGGCCTGCGAGGCGTTCCTGAATGCCCTGTACCACGCCCTGCGGACGGCGAGCGGCCCCGGCCTGCCGCTGAACAACGTCACGCTGGACCCCACTCCCGACCCCACCCACCGCCTGCGCCCCACGCCGCCGGGGGGCTGGTACGCCGCCTGGGTGCGCCTCGGCCTGTGCGAGGTGTTCGTCCGCGTTCGCCGCGAGGGTGGGGCCTTTGTCGGGGAGTACGGGGAGCGGGGGGCCTTCCACCTGAGCGACACCACGGAGGACGGCCTGATCGCCCTCGCCCGCCGCCTGCTGAGCGAGGTGGCCGCCGTCTACGCCGGGGAGGAGCCGTCCGGCCCTGAGCGGCTGAACTGATCGCGGTATTCCGTTCCGTTGATGGGGCAAAGAGCACCCCATCAACTGCACTCCAACCGCTCGCCATGACGGGTTCTCGCTCCGCTCGGACCCCATCTCCTGAGGGCAATCCCCTCAACTGATGGGGCCACCGCTGTCACTCCCCCACGCCCGCCGTGTGACCCGGTCTCCCGTGAACGACGAGGCTCCCGCCCAGGCCAAATGCCGAACAGATTCGGCTGCTCCGTGAGGTGCTGGCGAGTGCGGTGGGGAAGATGCCGCAGTAACCGCTCGTTGCAATGAACGAACAAGCCCCGCACATTCCGGTCGGCTCGGTGTGCGGGGCACCTCATTGTGAGGCTATCTCACCACGATATTGATAATCCTGCCTGGTACGTAAATCTCCTTCACCGTCGTCTTGCCCTCCACGAAGCGGGCCACGTCGGGATTCGCGCGGGCGGCACTCAGGGCCTCCTCCTGGGTCGCCGCCCTGCTGATCTCCACCTGTCCGCGCACCTTGCCGCTCACCTGCACACCGATGGTCACGGTGTCGCGGGTGGCGGCGGCCTCGTCCACCTCGGGCCAGGATTGGACGTGGACGCTCGCTTCTCTGCCCCGTTCCGTCCAGATTTCCTCGGCGATGTGGGGCACGACGGGGGCCAGCATCCGGTTGAAGATGTCCAGTGCCTCGTCCCATGCCGGGGTCCCGAAGACGGGCGAACGCTTGGCCTTCACCAGCGTGTTCGTCAGCTCCATCAGGGAAGAGATGATCGTGTTGAAGCTCAGGTGGTCGAAGTCGCCCGTCACCTTCCTCAACGTGGAGTGGACGGCGTAGCGCAGCTCAGCCGCCGTCACCGCCTCCTGGGGGCCGGGCACCCCCTCGTCGAAGTACAGCGCCCAGACGCGCGACAGCCACTTCGCGGGGCCGTTGATGCCGCTGGGGTCCCAGGGGCCGCCCAGTTCCCACGGCGCGATGAACATGAGGTACGCGCGCACCGTGTCCGTCCCGTACTCGCCCACCAGATCGTCGGGGTCCACCACGTTGCCCCGGCTCTTGCTCATCTTCTCGCCGTCCGGCCCCAGGATGATGCCCTGGTTCCGCAGCGCCCGGAAGGGTTCGCTCTGGGTGGTCAGGCCCATGTCGCGCATCACCTTCGTCCAGAAGCGCGAATACAGCAGGTGCAGGATGGCGTGCTCGATGCCGCCCGTGTACAGGTCCACCGGCAGCAGGTCGGCCCTTGCCGGATCGAAGGGGTGCGCGTCGTCACGGGGCGACAGGTAGCGGTACATGTACCAGCTCGAATCCACGAAGGTGTCCATCGTGTCCGTGTCACGCTCGGCGGGGCCGCCGCAGACGGGGCAGGTCGTGGCGATCCACTCACGGTCCAGCTTCAGCGGACTCTGGCCGGTCGGCGTGAACTCCACGTTCTCCGGCAACCGGACGGGCAGTTGGTCGTCGGGGACGGGCTGCGCGCCGTGCTGGGCGCAGTACACGACGGGAATGGGCGTGCCCCAGTACCGCTGGCGCGCGAACAGCCAGTCGCGCAGGCGAAAGGTGGTCTTGGCCTGCGCCACATCCAATTCCGCCAGGCGGTCGATCACGGCGGTGATGTGCGCCTTGCCGCCCCGCATCCCGTGTAAGGGTCCCTCGTTGACGATGATGCCGTCGCCGCTGTACGCCTCGGTCACGGTGGCCGGGTCCATCGGCTCGGCTCCCTCGGGGCGCACCGTCTCGATAACCTCCAGCCCAAATTTGCGGGCGAAGTCCAGGTCGCGCTGGTCGCCGCTCGGCACGGCCATGATCGACCCCGTGCCGTACGTCACCAGCACGTAGTCCGCGACCCAGATGGGAATCTGGTGCCCGGAGACCGGGTGCGAGGCGTAGCTCCCCGTGAACACGCCCGTCTTCTCACCCACGTCCTGCTGGCGCTCCACGTCCGTCTTGCGGCCCGCCGCCTCGACGTAGGCGCTCACCTCGTCGGCCTGAGCGTCCGTCGTCAGTGCCGCCACCTTCGGATGCTCGGGGGCCAGCACCAGAAAGGTCGCGCCCATCACGGTGTCCGGGCGGGTGGTGAAGACCGTCTCCGGCCCGGCGGGCGTGTCGAAGGTGATCTCCGCGCCCACCGACTTGCCGATCCAGTTCGTCTGCATCAGCCGCACGCGCTCGGGCATGTCGGTATCCGAGAAGTCCAGCAGTTCGTCCGCGTAGTCGGTGATCTTCAGGTACCACTGGCTCAGGTTGCGGCGCTCGACGGGGGTGCCGCACCGCTCGCACGCCCCGTCCACGACCTGCTCGTTCGCCAGCACGGTCTGGTCCTTCGGGCACCAGTTCACCAGCCCGTCCTTCTTGTAGGCCAGGCCGCGCTTCAGGAACTGGGTGAAGAACCACTGGTTCCAGCGGTAATACTCGGGGTCGCAGGTGGCGAAGGAGCGGCTCCAGTCGATCATCGTGCCCATGCGCCTGAACTGCCCCGTCATGTGCTCGATGTTCGAGTACGTCCAGACCGCCGGATTCAGCCCGTTCCTGATCGCCGCGTTCTCGGCGGGCAGCCCGAAGGCGTCGAAGCCCATCGGGAACAGGACGTTGTAGCCCCGCATCCGCAGCCAGCGCGCCCGCGCATCCGGCGCGACGTTCGCGTACCAGTGGCCGATGTGCAGGTTGCCCGAGGGGTACGGGAACATCGTCAGCGCGTAGAACTTCGTCCTGGCCGGGTCCTCGCGGAAGGTGTACAGGCCGTCACGCTCCCACCGCTCCTGCCATTTCGGCTCGACGGCGTGGGGGTTGTAACGCTCGGCGCGCGGTTCCTGAATCTGGGGTCGGGTCATGGGTGGGTCCTTTGGAGGTCTGAGAGTCGAGAGGGGAAGAGGGTGGCCTCGGCGCGGCAAAAGAAAAGCCCCGGCCACACGCAGCCGGGGACGCACGCTCAAGCTGTTCGGCTAGGCGAGGCGTCCCCGGATGGTAAGCGCAGAGCGGATCACGCCCACCAGTGTAGAGGAGTTGGGGGCGAGGGAAAAGAGCCGGATGGCGGAGGGACGCGGCATCATCTCCTCATGACTTCACTGGGATGGGTGGCCCTCGGTCTGCTCGCCGCACTCGGCGGCGCGGGCGTGACGATCTTCGGCAAGCTCGGCCTGGAGGGCGTGAACCCGACCCTCGCCACGGCCCTGCGCTCGGTCGTCATGGCGCTGGTGATGGTCGCCGTCGCGCTGAGCACCGGGCAACTCGGGGCACTTCTCGGAGACAGGACCAATTTCAGCGGGCGGGCTTGGCTGTTCATCGTCCTCGCGGGCCTGAGCGGAGCGGCCTCGTGGCTGGCGTATTTCGCGGCCCTCAAGGTCGGGCCGACGGCGGGTGTGGCCGCCCTCGACCGCCTGAGCCTCGCCTTCATCTTCGTGTTCGGGGCACTGTTTCTGCACGAGCCGCACGGCTGGCGCGGGTGGCTGGGCTTGCTCGTGCTGCTGGCCGGGGTGTACCTGATGGCGAGCGACCGTTGAGTGGCGTCTGGCCTCACTTCTTGCGGGCATGGAGGAAGGCCACGCGCTTGGAGACGCGCCATTCCCCCATGAGGAACCGGGGAGCGAGTGCCCGCCGGAGTGCGCTCAGGACCTGTAGGCGGTCCTTGTCGGGAAGGCGTTGCAGTGCCGTCATGGACCCCAGGTAGGCCAGCACCGGCTCAGGCGTGGGGAACACGAGGGCGTTCTCCAGAAGGCCAACCTCGACGTTGCCAAACGCCCCGCGCACCAGTGGCTCCCCGTTCTGTTCGGAAAACACCGCCGACCCCGCGCGGCTCTCCAGCAGTCCGGCAAGAGCGGGCTGTTCGGGGACGACTTCCGCCACAGCCTCCCACAGTTCGCCCATGTACCCGGTGGCGTTCGTCACCGCCAAGAATCGCCCACCCGGTCGCAGGACCCGCATGAACTCTGCCAGGGCGGCGGATACGTCGGGGACGTGGTACAGCATGTGCCGGGCCGTGAGGAGATCGAAGGTGCCGTTCGGGAAGGGGAGGGCGTCCGCGCTCGCCTCCACGAACTCGACGCCGGGGTATGTGCTGGCCGCCCGCTCGACCATGCCGGGCGAGAGGTCCACCCCGACGAGGCGGCCCCGGTGCCCCTCCGCGCGCAGCCGTCCGGGGAAGTTGCCGGGGCCGGTGCCCACATCCAGCAGCGCCTCGTCACCCCGTAGGGAGAGCAGGCGGTCCACCTCTGGTTCTAATCTCGGCCCAACGGTGTATTGCTCGTGCGTCTCGATCCGAACTCGTAAGTTCCGGTCGGTGGCGTACTGGGCGGCGACCTCAGCCGGTTGAATGCTCATGGACCCACCCTAACCAATGCGCGAAGGCAACAAGAACCACCCACCAAAGTGAACGGCCCTCCCCTGACTGCTGAACGCTGACGGCTGACCCCTTCCCTCAATACTGCCGCCCGAAAATTGCCCGCTTCCCGTACGCGGCGGGCCGCCCGGTATGCACGCACACCCCGCCCTCCTCGCGCTCGGCGAAGAACTCCGCGTCGTCGAGGGGGATGTTGCGGATGGTCGCCTTCGTGTCCTCCTTGATCTGCCGCTCGCTCTCGGGGTCGCCGCAGTGGAAGGCCCGCACCCACTTCCCGGCCTCGATGGCGGCCCTGAACTCCTCGTAGGTGTCCGCCCTGACCGTGTTTTCCAGCATGAAGTCGGTCGCCCGCTTCAGGAGCCACGCCTGAATGCCGTCGAGCCGCGCCCGCATCCCGCTCACGGCCTCCTCGCGGCTCAAGGTCTCCTTCGCCTCGGCGTTGCGGTTCTTCACCACGACCACGCCCTGCTCCAGATCGCGGGGGCCGATCTCCACGCGCACGGGCACGCCCTTGAGTTCCCAGTCGTTGTACTTGAAACCGTTCGTCACGCCGTCACGCCTGTCCACCTTCACCGAGAGGCCCTGGGCGCGCAGTTCGGCGGCGAGCTTTTCGCCCTCGGCCACCATCTCGTCGAAGTTGTCCTTGCGGCCCACGGGAATCACGACGACCTGAATGGGCGCGATGCCCGGGGGCATGATCAGCCCGAAGTCGTCCCCGTGCGTCATGATCAGCGCGCCGATGATGCGGCTGGAGATGGCCCAGCTCGTCGTGTGGGCGTATTCCTCCAACTGAAAGCGCGTCTGGAACTTCACGTCGAAGGCGCGGGAGAAGTTCTGCCCCAGGTAGTGCGAGGTGCCCGATTGCAGCGCCTTGCCGTCGCGCATCATGCCCTCGATGGAGTAGGTGGCGACCGCCCCGGCGAAACGTTCCGAGGCCGTCTTCTCCCCGCGCACGACGGGCAGGGCCAGCACGTCGCGGCAGAACTCGTGGTAGAGGTCGAGCTGCTGGCGGACCTCGGCGCGGGCTTCAGCCTCATCGGCGTGCGCGGTGTGCCCCTCGTGCCAGTAGAACTCCGAGGTCCGCAGGAACGCCTTCGTCCGCAGCTCGGCGCGGAACACGCTGCCCCACTGGTAGTGGAGGAAGGGCAGGTCGCGGTAGGAGTTGAGCCACCCGCTCCACATGTGCCCGATGATCGTCTCGGAGGTGGGGCGCAGGACGTAGGGTTCGGCCAGCTCCTCGGTGCCGATCTTGCTCACGGTGAAGAGTTCGGGCGCGAAACCCTCCACGTGGTCGGCCTCGCGCGTGATGAAGTTCAGCGGGATCAGGGTGGGGAAGATCAGGGACTCGTGCCCGGTCGCCTTGAAGCGGGTATCCAGCCAGCGCTCGATGTTCTCCCACAGCGCCGAGCCGTAGGGCTTGACGACCATCGCGCCCGCCACGGGGCTGTTGTCGGCGAGATCGGCCTTCTTGACGACCTCGTTGTACCAGTCGTTGAAATCGACGCTCTGGGGCGTCACCCCGTATTGCTGCGCCTTCTTGTCGCCCGCCTTCGTCATAGGGGGCATCATAGCGGGGCGGGGCGGGGGCCGAATCCGCCGCCTGACCGGGAAGGGGTAGGCCGGATGCGCGGTGGGCCTGTGGCAGACTCACGCCATGCTGACCATCGGGTCCATCGTGTGGGGCGTGCGGGACGTGCCGAGGGCCATCGCCTTCTGGACGCAGGCCCTGAACTACCGGCTGCGGAACGAACCCGACGACGACTGGGCCGTTCTCGTTCCCGTGGAGGGGCCGGGCGTGCAACTCGCCCTCGATCTGGTGGACTCGGAGAGGGCGCGGCGTCACCACCTCGACCTGTACGCGGACGATGGGGCGGCGGAGGTGGAGCGCCTGCTCTCGCTCGGGGCCACCCGTGTGGATTGGCGCTACCCGCCGGACGCCGACTTCGTGGTGCTCGCCGACACGGAGGGCAACCCCTTCTGCGTGGTGCAGAGGAACGAAAAGCCCGCGTGACCGTTCCCGCTCTCTCGCACGCCATCACGGCCCGCGTGTCCCGGATTCCCGGCGTGGTGGCCGTCTCCCTCGGCGGCTCGCACGCGCGGGGCAACGCCCGATCCGACTCCGACCTCGACCTCGGCCTCGCCTATGACGCCGGGAGGCCCCTCGACCTGACTGCCCTGAATACCATCTGTCGGGAGC
Organism: Deinococcus sp. YIM 134068; assembly: GCF_036543075.1. Lineage (NCBI taxonomy): Bacteria > Thermotogati > Deinococcota > Deinococci > Deinococcales > Deinococcaceae > Deinococcus > Deinococcus lichenicola. The sequence goes on along the minus strand of NZ_JAZHPF010000003.1, from coordinate 266,278 downwards.
TGGACGATTCGGGCACCGCCTCGGCCACTCCGCCCGGCGGCTGGGGACCGTGGGTGGACGGCGGCGCGTGGTTGACGGTGGGTGGGCAGCGGGTGGATTTCATCTACCGGGAACTGGGACGGGTGGGGAAGAGTGTGAAGGACGCCCTCGCCGGACGCGTCACCCTGCACGCCCAGCCGGGGCACCCCCACGGCATCCACGGGCACCACTACGCGGCGGAACTGGCCGTGGGCGTCCTCCTCCATGACCCATCGGGAAGGGTGGAGCGGCTGAGAACTCGCCTGGGTGGCTACCCGGAGCCGTTGGCCGAATCGCTGGAGAGGCACTACGGCTGGCAGCCGAACTTCTGGCTGGACGGGGCGGAGAAAGGCCTGGGACGCGGCGACCTGCACCACGCGCAGGGCTGTGTGTATCAGGCGGTCATGGCGATGGTCCAGACGCTCTGCGCGCGGGAACGGGCCTGGCTGCTCAACGAGAAGGGCGCGGTGGCGCTGGCCGCCGCCCAGCCGGGTGCTCCTCCGGGGTTCGGAAAGAGGGTGAACGCCGCGCTGGCCGCCCTCGACGTGGTTGCCTTGCGGGTGCTCGCGTCGGAGATGTAAGCCGAAGATCGAGCATGGAGATTCCCCCAACGTTCCGTGACCGTCCCCTCTACCTGACTGTCATCTGACCCGTGGGAGGGGCGGGCTAGGCTTCCCGCATGACGCAGAACGACGCCGGAGAGATCACCAGCCGCATTGACCAGAACCTCCGCCAGCGCCTCGAACAGATGGGCGAGCATATGCAGGTCAAGGACACGAACGGCGAGCACGTCGGCACGGTGGACAAGCTGGAGGGCGACCAGCTCAAGCTCACGAAGAACGACAGCCCCGACGGTCAGCACCACTACGTCCCCCTCTCGCAGGTGGAGAGCATGGACGACGTGGCCGTGTACCTGAACGTGGAGCGCGGCGCGGTTCAGTAACCGCAGATCAGGCGAGAAGGGCGGTGGGGGAGACCTCGCCGCCCCCGCTTTGGCCTAACCCGCTTGGCAGATGTCCTTCCTGTCCCGTCCTGCCAGTCTTTTCTCATGCCCGAAACCGTGTACTTCTACCGCACCGCCCACCCCTTCTCCAACTTCCACCCGAGCGTCTTCACTGATGAGGGCGTGACCTACCGCTGGGCCGAGCAGTACCTCATGGCGCGCAAGGCCCGGCTCTTCGGGGACGAGGCGACGCTTGCCGCCATCCTCGCCTCCCGCACCCCGGCGGAGTGCAAGGCGCTGGGCCGCCGTGTCACCCCCTACGACGACGAGGTTTGGGCGCGGGAGCGGTACGACGTGGCGCTCGACATGCTGCGGCTGAAATTCGGGCAGAACGAGGGGCTTCGGCGGGCGCTGCTGGGGACGGGAGACGCGCCCCTCGTGGAGGCCTCGCCCACCGACCGTATCTGGGGCATCGGCTTCTCGGAGGGGGAGGCGGAGGCGAGCCGTCAGGTTTGGGGCGAGAACCTGCTGGGCCGCGCGCTGGAGGAGGTGCGGGCGGAGCTGCGGTAGGGCCTGGCTCCCCATTTGGAACCCCTTCCAGCTTTCGCCGTATGCTGGGCGCGTGCTCAAGTCAGACCTGGGGGCGCGGTTGAGGACCGCGTTCGACGACGACCGTGACGCCGAGACCTTCCTGCTGCGCCTGGAGCGGTACGGGGCCGACCTGCAAGGGAGCCTGCGCGCCGTGTACGGGGAGCAGGCGGACGCCTTGCAGGAGCGGCTGCTCGAAGTTCTGCTCCATGCCTACCATGCCCGCCCCGCCGACCTGAGACGGCTCGACGAGGCCCGCCTCCTGCGCCCCGACTGGCTCCAGACCCCCGACATGATCGGCTACGTCGCCTATGCGGACCGCTTCGCGGGGACCCTCAAGGGCGTGGGCGAGCATCTGGACTACCTTCAGGGGCTGGGGGTGAAGTACCTCCACCTGATGCCGCTGCTGAGGCCCCGACCCGGCGAGAACGACGGCGGCTATGCGGTGGCCGACTACCGTGCCGTCCGCGAGGACCTGGGCACGCTGGACGACCTCTCGGCCCTGGCGCGCGGCCTGCGGGGGCGTGGCGTCAGCCTCGTCCTCGACCTCGTGCTCAACCATGTGGCCCGCGAGCACGAATGGGCACAGAAGGCGCGGGCCGGGGACCCCAAATACCGTGCCTACTTCCACATCTTCCCCGACCGCATCCAGCCCGACGCCTTCGAGCGCACGCTTCCCGAGGTCTTCCCCGACTTCGCGCCGGGCAACTTCACGTGGGACGACCAGACTCAGGGCTGGGTGTGGACCACCTTCAACACGTACCAGTGGGACCTGAACTGGGCCAACCCGGACGTGTTTCTGGAGTTCGCCGACCTGATCCTGTACCTCGCCAACCGGGGGGTGGAGGTCTTCCGGCTGGACGCCATCGCCTTTATCTGGAAGCGGCTGGGAGGGGCCAGCCAGAACGAGCCGGAGGTCCACCACCTCACCCGCGCCCTGCGCGCCGCCGCCCGCATCGTCGCGCCCGCCGTCGCCTTCAAGGCCGAGGCCATCGTCGCGCCCGGCGACCTGATCCACTACCTCGGCACGCGGGCGCACCACGGCAAGGTCTCGGACATGGCCTACCACAACAGCCTGATGGTCCAAATCTGGTCCACCCTCGCCAGCCGCAACACCCGGCTCTTCGAGGAGGCGTTGCGGGCCTTTCCGCCCAAGCCGACGAACACGACCTGGGGCATGTACGTCCGCTGCCACGACGACATCGGCTGGGCGATCAGCGACGAGGACGCCGCCCGCGCTGGGTTGAACGGTCCCGGCCACCGCCACTTCCTCAGCGATTTCTACAGCGGGGAGTTTCCCGGTTCCTTCGCGCGTGGCCTCGTCTTTCAGTACAACCCCGCCACCGGGGACCGCCGGATCAGCGGCTCGGGCGCAAGTCTCGCCGGGCTGGAGGCCGCGCTGGAGGTCGGCGGCGACGCGGGCCGGGTAGATGACGCCGTGCGGAGGCTGCTCCTCGCCCACGCGGTCGTCCTCGGCTTCGGCGGCGTGCCGCTGCTGTACATGGGGGACGAACTCGCGCTCCTGAACGATTACGCCTTCACAGACACGCCCGAACACGCCCCCGACAACCGCTGGGTCCACCGCCCGCGCATGGACTGGGAGCTGGCGGGGCGGGTGGAGACGGCCCCCGACCTGCCCGCCGCACGGGTCAATGCGGGCCTGCGCCACCTCATCCACACGCGCCGGGACACGCCGCACCTCCACGCCAGCATCGAGAGCCACGTCGTCCCCAGCCCCGACGGGCGCGTGCTGCTGCTCCGGCGCGACCACCCCCTCGGCGTGATGGTGCAGGCCTACAACTTCAGCGAGGAGGAGGTGTTGCTCCCTTCCCACGTCCTGCGCGACCACCTCGGCGACCACGCCACCGACCGCCTCGGCGGGAGCGCCTTCACCTTCGGGCCTTACCCCGTACGGCTGGACTCCTACCGGGCGCTGTGGCTGGTACAGTTGGAGATAGAATGAATGCTGCTTCCCGTATGGGTGCTGAGCGTGTTTTGAATGCCGCCCGTAGGATTGCCCAACACCTCGCACGCCTGGCTCGTGACGCTGAGGTTCGTGCCGCTGCTATAGAGGTTGTGCAGGCTATAACTCGGCTTTTAAATGCGATCCGTAAGGCGGGGCTTGGAAAATCGCCCTAACCCCTCGTCTGCTGTTTTGCTGCGTGTGGCTTTGGTCTAGGGAATGAGTACTTCGTCCTAGCCCTCCCAAGATGCGTGAGTGTAAGGATGCTGCAAGGCCGCATGTTCGTTGAGTCGGTATGCGAGAGGGGCTGGGAATATCGAGCCTTCCCCCTTGCCCCTCCCGGCCCCCCTCGCGTATAGTTCTTCTTCGGCCAAGCGGGGCCGGGCAGCCAACAGTTTCCAGCGAGAAACGGCCCGGACTCCCAGACGGCGACCCTCCCGATGTGGAGTGGCACCGGGCTACAGGAGTGATATGCCGAAGATGAAGACCAAGAAGAGCGCCAGCCGCCGGGTGAAGATCACGGCGACGGGCAAGGTGATGGCGTTCAAGAGTGGCAAGCGCCACCAGAACACCGGCGAGAGCGGCTCCAAGATCAGCAGCAAGGGCAAGGGCTTCGTTCTCGCCAAGAGCGAGTGGGCGCGCATGAAGGCCGCTCTGCCGAAGGGGAAGTGAGCTAGATGCCACGCGTCAAGACCGGAACCGTCCGCCGCCGCCGCCACAAGAAGGTCCTCAAGCGGGCGAAGGGCTTCTGGGGCAGCCGGAGCAAGCAGTACCGCAACGCCTTCCAGACGCTGCTCAACGCCGCGACCTACGAGTACCGCGACCGCCGCAACAAGAAGCGCGACTTCCGCCGCCTGTGGATTCAGCGCATCAACGCGGGCGCGAGGCTGCACGGCATGAACTACTCGACCTTCATCAACGGCCTCAAGCGCGCCGGGGTGGACCTCAACCGCAAGGTCCTCGCCGATATCGCCGCCCGCGAGCCGGAAGCCTTCCGCGCCCTTGTGGACGCGGCGAAGGGTGCGCGGAACCAGTAAGGCCATCAGAGTTTCACAGACCGCCTCCCGGTGTGGGGGCGGTTTTTTCGTAGCGGTCAGCTCTCAGCGGTCAGAGGTCAGCAGGAGAAGGATAAAAGCTGACGGCTGACCGCTGAACACTTCCCCCGCTACCGATGAGGCGTCCCCGTCGCTTAGGCTGTACCCCATGAGCGTGATCCTCGGCATCGACATCGGCGGCAGCGGCATCAAGGGAGCGCCTGTAGACACGGCGACCGGGAAGCTGACAGCCGAGCGCCACCGCATCCCCACACCCGCCGGGGCACAGCCCGACGCCGTGAAGGACGTGGTGGCGCAGCTCGTGGGGCACTTCGGGCACGAGGGGCCGGTGGGCGTGACCTTTCCCGGCATCGTGCAGCACGGCAAGACGCTCAGCGCCGCCAACGTGGACCAGGGCTGGATCGGGCTGGACGCCGACGCCCTGTTCACCGAGGCGACCGGGCGCGAGGTCCACCTCATCAACGACGCCGACGCGGCGGGGCTGGCCGAGGCCCGCTTCGGGGCGGGGGCGGGGGTGAGGGGCGTGGTCATGGTGCTGACTTTCGGCACGGGCATCGGCAGCGCGCTCATCCACGACGGGGTTCTGGTGCCCAACACCGAACTCGGCCACCTGTGGCTCAAGGGCGACAAGCACGCCGAGACGTGGGCCTCCGACCGTGCCCGCGAGCGCGACGACCTGAACTGGAAGGCGTGGGCCAAACGCGCCAGCACGTACCTTCAGCACCTGGAGCTGATCTTCAGCCCCGACCTCTTCATCATCGGTGGCGGCATCAGCAAAAAGGCCGACAAGTGGCAGAGCCAGATTCAGCTCACCCGCAGCCAGCTCGTGCCCGCCGCCCTCCAGAACGAGGCCGGAATCGTCGGGGCCGCCATGAACGCCCGGAGAATTGCGGAGACTCAGAAATCGTAAGCTCCCCCTGGAACTGTGGCGAGACTCACCACGTAAGGGAGGGCGTATGGGATTTCTCAAGAAGATGATGGCGGCGGTCGGCGTGGGCGGAGCACGGGTGGACGCGCGGGTAGACCAGAGCGCGGTGCGGGTCGGCGAGGACCTGACGGGCACGGTGATCGTGCAGGGCGGCAGCGTGGAGCAGCGCGTGGAGCGCCTGAACATGGGCCTCGCTACCCGCTACAGGAAGGACGACCAGTACGTGACGCACACGCTGTTCACCCGGCCCGTCCTCGGCGGCTTCGACCTGCGGCCCGGCGAGACGCGCGAACTGCCCTTCCGCTTCACCATCCCGCAGGGCACGCCGCTGACCCTGCCGGGCACGTCGGTCTGGCTGGTGACTGACGCGGACATCGCGGGGGCCGCCGACCCCGGCGACACCGACCACCTCCAGATTCTCCCCAGCCGCGACATGGAGACGCTGATCAATGCGGCGGATCGCCTCGGCTTCCGGCTCTCGGCCAGCGAGGTCGAGTACCACCACGGGCGCATCGTGCAGGAACTCAGCTTCAAGCCGCCGTACGGGCAGTACCAGCTCTCCGAACTGGAGATGATGATCTTCCCGGCGACGGGCGGGCTGGACGTGATCCTGGAGGTGGACCGCCGCGCGACGGGTCTGGCCAGCCTCTTCACCTCCGAGTTCGAGCAGAAGGGGCGCTGGCACGTGCCCGACGGACTGCTGGCGCAGGGGCCGGACGCCGTGGCGCGCGAGTTGCAGACGCGAGTGCGGCAGTTGAGCTGAAGTCCATTTCGACGCGGCAGAATGCCCCTCATGTCTGCTGCCTCCCCTGACTCCCACCTCCCCGAACTCCTCACCTGCGACGTGCTGTTCACGGGCGTGGGTGGGGGGTTCTCGCCGGGGGGAGTGGTCGTGGCCGGGGGGATGATCGCGGCGACCGGGACCCCGGAGACCCTGCGCGCGAGCTACCCCCACGCGCGGGAGTGGCGGGCCGGGGCCGTGATCGCGCCGCCCCCCGTGAACGCCCACACCCACCTCGATATGAGCGCCTACGAGTTCCGGGCGCTGCCGTACTTCCGCTGGATTCCCGAGGTCGTGATCGCGCAGCGCGAGAAACGGGGGGTGGCGGGGGCGCTCGCCGGGGCCGACGAACTCGCGCGGCTGGGTGTTGGCGCGGTCGGTGACATCGTGTGGCAGGCGGAGGCGCTGGCCCCGCTGCTGGCGCGCGACGATCTGCCCGGCGTCCTCTACTTCGAGGTCCTCAGCCCCTTTCCCGAGCGGGCGGACGAGGTGTTCCGGGCGGCGCGGGCCACCGTCGAGGCGGCGCGTCGGCTGGAGCGCCCCGGTGGGCCGCGCGTCGGTCTCTCGCCCCACACGCCCTTCACTGTCAGCCACCGCCTGATGCGACTGCTGACCGAGTACGCGGCGGGGGAGGGCCTGCCCGTGCAGATTCACGTGGCCGAGCATCCCGCTGAACTCGACCTCTTCCGCACCGGGGGCGGCCCCATCTGGGAATCCATGCGCCGTCTGCCCTACCCGGACACTTTCGCGGCGGTGATCGGACGTGAGCCGGAGCCGGACCTCACGCCCGTCCGTTATCTGGACGAACTCGGGGCGCTGGCGGGACGGCCCACCCTCGTCCATATGGTCAACGTCACCCCGGATGACATCGCACGCACGGGCCGCGCGGGCTGCCCCGTCGTCACCTGCCCGCGCTCCAACACGCACCTCGAATGCGGCGTCTTCCCGTGGACGGCCTTCGCGGCGGCGGGGGTGGAGGTCGCCCTCGGCACCGATTCCGTCGCCAGTGGGGAGAGCCTCGACGTGCGCGAGGAGGTCGCCTTCGCCCGCCTCCTCCACCCGAACCTCGACCCCCGACTGATCGTGCGCGCCGCCGTCAAGGGGGGGCACCGGGTCCTCGGCACGCGCGCCCCCGTCCTGCGCCGGGGCGAGCCGTGGGACGAGGGGTACGTCTGGTCAAGTCTGTGACGGCCTGCTATACTCTCAGGGTTGCCCGCTACGCACCGCAGACGTGGCGGAGGAGGAAGAACATGAAGAAAGACATCCACCCCAAGGCCGTGCCCACCAAGATCATGTACCAGGGCAAGGTCGTCATGGAAACCCTGTCCACCCGTCCCGAGATTCATGTGGATGTGTGGAGCGGCGTGCATCCCTTCTGGACCGGCGAGGAGCGTTTCGTCGACACGGAGGGCCGCGTGGACAAGTTCAACAAGCGCTTCGGCGACTCCTACCGCACGAAGAAGAAGTAAGGACAGAGGAAAGAAGCCGCCCCGCCGCATCGGTGGGGCAGTTTTTTATGGCTTGAGCGTGAAGGGGAATGTCTGCTTGCCGTACACCCACAGGTACTTTCCAGGCTTTAGGTCCGTGAGCTTCTGCCACGGGAAGCTGGGGAAGGAGAGCGTTTCGCCGGGCTGGATGAGGAGCGAGGCCAATTCCTGTGTGCAGGCCACATTGAGAATCTCCCGGACAAAGGAGCCGTTCGCATAGGCCACATGCACAGGGAGCTGTCCGCCGCAACTTACCCCAAAGACCACGGGACGCCTCAGCAGGTTCGTCACGAGAACCGTGAGGTTCGGCACCACCCTTGAAGGTCCTCCGAGGTCTTTCAACCCACTCTTGCTCACCACACGCGGCTGAATGTCGTACTTCAACTCCGGGGCACGTTCGCCGTACTCCGCCGCCAGCCGGTCCCCCGCCCCGATCTGCCGGGCCAGGGCGCGAACGTACTTCACGTCGGCGTTCAGCACCACGCGGTTCAGGGCGGTGTTGACGCGAACGGTCGCGTTGGGGCGAACGGCTTTCACCGCCTGAGCGACCTTCACCAGTTCCGTCACCGAGTATTCCAGCCGAAGGCTTCCCGATGGAGGCACTTGCTTGTCCACCATGACCTGCCGCCAGTAGGTATCCGAGGCGAGGAAAGCCCGCAAGCTCTTCTCCTGCGCGGGGTCCGTCAACGCGGGAAGCGTCACGAGTTTTCCAGAGGCGCTCGACTGGGTGAATCCGGCGAACTCCGGTACCCGCGCCGAGACGCGCAGCAGGTCGGGCCAGCGGTCCGGGCCGTACTCGAATCCGGGATAACTTTGGGCACTGCCTACGGTACTCAGGGCGAGAGCCAACGGGAGGAGGAAGCGTGCCGTTCGCATTCACCAGTCTGTGCCGCACACATGACGGCGGTTTGACCTTCCCTACCCCCCGCCTCCCTACCCTCTGCCATAATCCGCCCCGTGCTCAAGTCCCCCTATCACGGCGGCCACCTCGAGGTGATCGTCGGGCCGATGTTCAGCGGCAAGAGTGAGGAACTCATCCGCCGCCTCAACCGCGCCGTCATCGCCCGGCAGCGGGTGGCCGTGTTCAAGCCCGCGCTCGACAACCGCTATCACGCCTCGCAGGTCGCCAGCCACGCGGGCCGCACCATCGAGGCGGTGGCGGTGCAGGGCGTGGCGGCCATCGGCGCGCACTTGGCGGGGGAGGGAACGCTCCTCTCCGCGCCGGGGCACCTGCTCCCCGAGGTCGTGGGCATCGACGAGGCGCAGTTCTTCGGGCCGGACCTGGGGCCGCTCGCGCTGGGGCTGGCGGAGGCGGGGGTGCGGGTGATCCTCGCCGGGCTGGACCTCGACTTCCGCGCCGAGCCGTTCGGCTGCGTGCCCGACCTGCTCGCCCGCGCCGAGAGCGTGGAGAAGCTGACGGCGATCTGCACCGTTTGCGGTGCCCCCGCCACCCGCTCCCAGCGCCTCATCGGCGGCCAGCCCGCCCGCTACGACGATCCCGTGGTCCTCGTCGGCGCGCAGGAGACGTACGAGGCTCGCTGCCGCGTTCATCACATCGTCCGGCGGTGAGGAAGAAAAGAGGCGGCCCCCGGTCTTAACGATTGAGGGGGCAGACACACAAAGGGGAGAGCGGCTTCTTCTACCGATTCCCCCGATTTCTCTTGTTTCCAGGCGGGAAAAAGAGAGGTTGGGGGCAGGATTTCAATAAAGTTCCGGCGTTTCTGGACACTCACCCACGCGCGACTGTTCTCACACCTCGGGGTAGGATGAGGAACTTACCGCCCGTCCCCCGGAGTGTGTCTGACAAAGCCTGCCCCCCACCGCGAACCCCACATGCCCACGGACCGGCCCTGGGAGGTCTCGCAGCGGCGGATGTTCATGGTGCTGGCGTGGGCGGGGGCGCTGGCGTGCATGACGGCGCTGTGGGTGCAGCATCCCAACTACGACCCGCTCGACCGGGTGGCGCTGCCCCTGCTGGCGCTGCTGCTGCTCGCGCTCCAGACGGCGCTGACGGCCCGCTGGCTGCCCATCCTCACGGCGGCGAACGTCATCTACGCGGCGACCACGGTGTACTTTCTGCTGGCGCTGGAGCAGCAGTTCCGGGTGTTCGTGCCGGGGGCACGGATGCTCAGCGAGAGCACGTACTGGTTCTCGCTGCTGTACGCCGCGCCCTTCCTGCTCTACCCGCCTCGCCGGGCGGCGCTGTGGGCGGCGGCGACCTACGCGGTCGTGCTGGGGCTGTGCCTGTTCAATCTCAGCCTCACGGGGTGGGCCGATGAGCGGCTCCTCGGCTCGGTCCTGCAATTCCTGCTCGTCGGGGCCGTGACCATCGTGGTGCAGGGGACCTTCGGCGTGCAGCGCGGGCAACTGCTCGCCATGCGCGAGGCCGCGTACCGTGACGCCCTGACCGGCCTCGCCAACCGCCGCGCCGCCGAGGAACGCCTGGACGCGCTGGCGGAGAGTGGGGGGCGCTACACGGTCGTGCTGTTCGACCTCGACCACTTCAAGCAGGTCAACGACGCCTACGGTCACGGGGTCGGCGACCGGGTGTTGCGCGGCGTGGCGCGGGCCGCGCGGGAGGTGGTGCCCCCCGGCGGGATGGCGGCCCGTTGGGGCGGGGAGGAGTTCGTGCTGCTGCTGCCGTCGCTGGAGGACGGCCCCCTGCGTCACCTCCTCAAGACCCTGCGCGCCCACCTGCGCGACGAACGTCACGGCGAGGTCACGGGCGTGACCGCCAGCTTCGGCGTGGCCGTCGCCCGGCCCGGCGAGTCTCCCGACGACGTGGTGGCCCGCGCCGACGCCGCCATGTACGGAGTCAAGCGGCACGGGCGCGACGAGGTGAGGGTGGCGGAGACGAGGCATTGAGGGGAGGGTATGGCGTGTGGCCCGTCGCTTGTGGAGAAGAAGGGGAACGCCCTACGCCGTCTCCCGCACGATCAGCCGAGGCTCGAAGCGGCGGGCGCGGGGGGGTCCCCGGTAGCCGCCGAGGCGGGAGAGGAGGAGTTGCGCGGCCTCGTGGCCCATGCTCTCGACGGGCTGGTGGAGCGTGGTCAGGCCCCGCGCGGCGGCCCACGGCTGGTCGTCGAAACCGATGACGCGCAGGTCGTGGCCGACCCTCAGCCCCCGCGCCCCCGCCTCGTCGAGGAGCGCCCCGGCGAGCAGGTCGGCGGAGGCGAACACGGCGCAGGGGAAGTGGGCCGCGTCGAGCAGGGCGGACGCGGCGTTGCGCGCGGCGAGCGGGTCGAAGCTGGAGGTGAACTCGGCACGCACGGTACGGCCCGCCTCCGCCACCGCACGGTGAAATCCGGCGCGGCGTTCCTCGAAGACGAGGGTGGTGAAGAGCTGGTCGAGTTCGGTCTCCACCCAGATCGCGTACAGCTCGCCGGGCAGGGCCGCCGCGTGCTCGCCCGCGAGTTGCCCGCCCGTTACGTTGTCCATGTACGCGCAGTCCACCCCCTCGGCGTGCGCGTCCACGAGGACGGTGGGCTGCTGGGGCCGCAGCCGCCGCTCCTGAAACAGCCCCGAGAGGTTGTAGGTCGCCATCACGAGGCCGTCGGCCTGGTACGCCAGCGTGTGCGAGCCGAGATACCGCTCCAGCCGCGAGCGGTCGAGCAGGGGAAAGATCGCCACGTCGTAGCGGGCCTCCTGAAAGGCCGTCTCCAGCCCGTCGAGCAGCCGCACGTAGAACTCGGTCGTCACGACGGGCAGCAGCACGCTGATGGTGTAGCTCTTGCCCCCCGCGATGCGCCGGGCGTGCGGGTTGGGCGTGTAGTCGAGGTCGCCGATGGCCCGCAGCACCGTCTCGCGCGTCGCGCCCTTGACGGCGGCGTGGTTGTTCAGCACCCGTGACACCGTGCCGACCCCGACGCCCGCCCGCCGGGCGACATCCTGAATCGTGGGCTTTCTCATAACCGTGCCCCCACCATACCCCTCCGCGCGCAGACGTGGAACAGGTTCCATGAGGTCGGGAGTCTGGGAGTGCTGGACGGAGGAAGGGAGGTGGGGAAGTCGCCGCAGGGTCGCCAGTCGCCAGCGGCCAGTCGCCAGAAGGACGGGGCCGCTCGTCTGCTTTGAGTCGAGTGAACGACCGTCCGAGGACGTGGAGCCGTTTGTTTTGCCCTCCGCCCTTGAATGCTTGATGCGGATTAGAAGATAAGCGTGCCGGATGTGCTTTTTGCTCCCTCTCCCCTTGCGGGAGAGGGCTGGGAAGAGGGGTGACGAGCAACGCCCGTCCTGCTGAACAATGAAACGCCTCAACTTCCCAATCTGCAATTCACAACAAGCGTTCCTGGGGGGAGGCTGGGAGGGGGTGAGCGTGCCTGGCGTCCCTGGAAGGGAGGACCGTCCATCCCCGTGGTCTTTCTCTTGCTCCGGGTCACTCAAATCCAGGGATCAAGCCGCCCAACGTTGGTGTGGTGCGAGGAACAGCCGCCGCAGCGACCCCACGAACCTCCGGCCAGCGGGGACAATCCGGCCCCCCCGCGCGCCTAGACTGGGGTCAACCGGGCCGACGCACTCAAGGAGGCTCCCCCTGCCCATGCTCAACCGTCTTGCCACCCTGACCCCCCTGCTCGCGGCCCTCGCGCTCGCGGCGGTCGTGCTTCCGGCCTCGGCGGGGCACTCGGGGCACCCCGCTGCACCCGTCACACCTGCCGCACAAAGCGCCGCCCCCCTGCCCCTGACCGTGCGGGGCGCGACGGTGGTCGCCGTGCCCCCCGGCGCGACCGAGACGAGCATATTCATGACGCTGCACAACAAGGGGCGCACGCCCGTCACCCTGACCGGGGTGCGTGCCGCCGTCGCCCGCCACGGCATGTTGATGGCGACACGCCGGGACAGTCAGGGGCGCACGGGCATGACGAACGTGAAGACCCTGACCGTCCCCGCCGGGGGCACCCTGCGGCTGTCCGCGACGGGCGACCACCTCATGCTGATGGACTTCACCCGTCCCCTGCGCGTGGGGGAGACGCTTCCTCTTACCCTGGTCGGGACGGGGGGGCGGACGCTCCCGGTGAAGGCCGTCGTCCGCAAGCCGTGACCCCATGACCGAAGTCTCCCTGCCCTCGTCCCCCGCCGCGCGTCCCTGGTACGTGTCGGCGCTCCTCGCCGTGTGCGCCGTCGTGCTCGTGCTGGGGGGGGCATGGGGCTACGCGCGGCTGAAGAGTCCCTTCCCCTTCTACGGCACGGCCTACGACCGCCCGACCGCCGCGCGGACCTTCGGCGGCACCGACCAGAACGGGCAGCCGTGGACCTTCCAGCCGGGGGGGAGCGGGCGCACGACCGCCCTCTTCTTCGGCTTCACCCACTGCCCGAACATCTGCCCCCTGAGTCTGGCCTACCTCGAAAAGGCCCGCCAGGCGCTGCCCGCCGCCCAACGTGACCGCTTCGACGTGGTGCTCGTCAGCGTGGACCCGGCCCGCGACACGCCTGCCCGATTGAAGGAATATGTGGACTTCTTCGGGAAGGCGATCGCCGTGCGGATTCCTGAGCCTGACCTCGCGGCAGCGGCCCGTGCCTACGGCGTGGCGTACCAGAAGGCCGACGTGCGGAGCGAGACGGAGTATCAGATCAATCACACGACGGGCACGTACCTCATCGACGCCTCCGGCAGGCTCCGCGTGCTGTGGGACTACACCCAGCTTCCGCAGGTGGAGCGGGTGGTGCGTGACCTCACCTACGTCATGGAGAACCCGGCCCCGTGAGCCTGCCTACCGACCTCAACCCCAGCCTGACTGAGCTGCTCGCGCTGCGCTTCGACCCGCTCGTGTGGCTGCCCGTCCTCGCGGTGACGGGGGTGTATGCCTGGCGCTTCGCCGTCGCCCGCCGGAGTGAGGAGGGCCGGGCGCGCTGGCCGGTGTGGCGGGCCGTGCTGTTCGCGCTGGGAATGGTGCTCCTGATCCTCGCCACCCAGTCCGCCGCGACCACCCTCACCCTCAACAGCATGGCGCTGTACATGAGCCGCCTGATGGTTCTCGCCGAGGTGGTCCCGCCGCTCCTCATCCTGGGGTTGCCGCGCGGTGTCGCGATTGACCCCCGGCGTCCGCTCGGTCGGATTCTCGGCGTGCTCCTCGACCCGTGGGTGGCGCTCGCGGTCTGGTTCGCGGTCGTCATCTTCTGGAACGTGCCCGCCGGATTCAACGCCAGCATCGTCACGAACACGGCGGGGGCGCTCCTTCCCGCGCTGTACCTGCTGAGCAGCCTGCTCGTGTGGGGGGTCGTCCTCCGTCCGTTGCCGAGCGTGCAGCCCGCGTCCATCGGCTCGCGCGGATGGTTCGGTCTGCTCGCCGCCCTGCCGATGATGAGCGTGGCCGCCGTGTGGCTGTACTCGCGGCAGGTGCTGTACACGCCCTACGTCGCGGCGCTGTGCCTGTGGAACCTCACGCCGCTGGACAACCAGCAGATCAGCGGGTGGATCATGATGCTGGCGGGGACGCCCGCGATGGCGCTGGCGTTCATTCAACTGATGGGCTGGCTGATCGAGTTGACGGACGGGGGCGCGCGGCCCCCGGCGGCGAAGGGGTAGGGCTGCCCCTCCAGGAAGAGGAACGGCGGCTTTGTCGGCAGGCAGGAGAGGCCGGTTCCGGGGAGGCGCTGGCGTGGGCACCAACCGCCGGAAGGGTCGAAGGACGCCCGGCCCCTTTGGACGGTGGGGCTTCCTCCGAAGATGGCTCCGAACAACAAAGTGCGGAAAGGTCGCCTGTCTTGGGGAACCCTTCCGCGTGAAGTGAGGGGCGGGAGGCACATTTCGGCCTCTGCCGCGTGTCTCGGAGTGCCCTCCGCGACTGGCCGGGCCTACTGGCTGAGCTGCCCGATGATGCTGAACATCGGCAGGAACATGCCCGCCACGATCACGCCGACGATGCCACCGAGAAAAACGATCATCAGGGGTTCGATGGCGGCGGTGAGGCTGTCCACGGCCTCGTCCACCTCGCGGTCGTAGAAGTCGCCCACCTTGCCGAGCATGGTGTCGAGCGAGCCGGTCTCCTCGCCGATGGAGACCATGCTCACCACCATCGGCGGGAAGACCTTACTCGTGGCGAGGCTCGCGCTCATGGGGTCGCCCACCATCACCACGTTCTTGGCGTTCTCGATGGTCTCCTCCACGATGGCGTTGTTCGCCGTGCCCTTCGTGATCTCCAGGCTCTCGATGATGTTCACGCCGGAGCTGATCAGGAGGCCGAAGGTGCGCGCGAAGGAGCTGATGGCGCTCTTTTGCAGCAGGTTCCCGAAGACGGGCAGCCGCAGCTTGATGCGGTCGATGACCACCCGGCCACTCGGTCTCTTGTAATACCAGCGGTAGAGGGCGACCACAACGCCGACGAAGACGAAGATCAGCAGGCCGGAGTTCTTCAGGAAGTCCGAGACGGCCATCAGAATCTTGGTGATCATGGGGAGCGGCGCGTTGAGCTGCTCCAGAATCCCCGCGAACTGCGGCACGATGGTCGTGAGCAGGAAGTACGTGATCCCGATGGCGAACACGAGCACGACCACCGGGTACGTCAGCGCGCTCTTGAGCTTGCCGCGCAGGGCGAGTTCCTTTTCCTGAAAGGCGGCGATGCGCTCGAGGATGCTGTCCAGCGTCCCACTCGTCTCGCCCGCCTTGACGAGGTTGATGTACAGGCGGTTGAAGACTTTGGGATGCTTGAGCAGCGCCTCGCTCAGCGGCGTGCCCGCCTCCACGTCCGCGCGCATTCCCTTGATGATGCCCTGAAAGGCCTTGCTCTCGATCTGGCGCTGGAGGATGGCGAGCGACTGCACGAGCGGCACGCCCGCGTTGATCAGGGTGGCGAGCTGCTTGGAAAACACGGCCACCTGCTTGAGGTTCGGGGGACGGTCGCCCAGGCCGGGAATCTTCACGTCGGCGCTCAGACCGGTTTTGGGAGCCTTGATCTCCAGGATGAGGAGGTTTTTCGCCCGCAGGGCGTCACGCACCTGGGCGAGGGACTCGGCCTCCATCTGGGACTTCATGCTCTTCCCGGAACGGTCCCGGACGCGATATTCGTAGACCGGCATGGGCGCGAGTATAGTCAGGCCCGTCTTGCGCTCCCCTTACAGGCCGGGCGCACAGGCAGGAAGCGGCGGCTTGGGGATGGACTGGACTCACGAAATTGCACGGGCCGCCGGGGTCATCGCCTCGGGCGGTGTGGTCGGCTACCCCACCGAGACGGTCTGGGGTCTCGCCGTCAGGCCGGAGGCGTCCGAACTCCTGTACGTCCGCAAGGGCCGCGAGGCGGGCAAACCCGTGCAGCTCTCGTGCGTGGATGTGGGGGCGGCGCGTGCCCTCACGCTGGGCGGCGCGGTCTTCGACGCCGTGGCGGGGCTGTGGCCCGGTCCCCTCACGCTTGTGCTGCCCGCCAGCGCGGCCTGTCCGCCTGACCTTGCCCCGGACGGCTGGGTGGGGGTGCGGGTGCCGGACCACCCGGTCGCGCTCGCCCTGCTGTGCGCCTGCGGGGGTACCCTCGCCACGACCAGCCTCAACCGCAGCGGGGAGGAGGCCGCGCGCACCCCCGAGCAGGCGCGGGCGTCCGGCCTCGCGGATTTCCTGCTGCCGGACGGCGGGGTTGCGGCGTCGGGTCGGGCGAGCACCGTCGTGCGCGTGTGGCCGGACGGTGGGAGGCTGGAGGTGCTGCGCGAGGGTGCCCTCCCCTCGGAGGCGGTGCGGGAGCGGTTGAGGCTTCACGGAGGGAAATTGTGAGGAGGGGGTCGTCCGACCTCGTGCCTGACTTCTCGGCTCCCCCAGGCCGCGCGAAGAGTTGGCGGCGTCGTTTGAGAACAGGGCTGGGGTGCGAATGAGTCCTCCGCCCACCCCCCATGCCCTGATCGGCGCGGCCCTGCTCGCCGCCGGACGGCCCGTCACCCGGCGCGAGGTGGCCGGGTTGCTGGGGCTGCCCGAGGAGGCCGCCGCCCGCGCGCTTGACGAGTTCGGGGCCGTGCTGGAGGGCGCGGGCCTGGGCTTCACGGTGGAGGCGGTGGCGGGGGGCTACCGCCTCGTCGTGCCGCCGGGGCTGGCCGCGCACCTCGCGCCCCTGCTCGCGCCGCCGCCGCTGCCCACGCTGAGCGCCGCCGCGCTGGAGGTCCTCGCGGTCGTCGCCTACCGCCAGCCCATCACCCGCGCGGAGATCGAGGCGATGCGCGGCGGCAGCGCGGGCACGGTCGTCACCCTTCAGGAGCGCGAACTCGTGAAGGTCGTGGGCCGCAGCCCCGCCGTCGGCCAGCCTCTGCTCTACGGCACCACCGAGAAATTCCTGCTGGAATTCGGCCTGACCGGCCTGAACGAGCTTCCACCCCTGGACGGCGCGGACTTCTCCCACCTGCTGCGCGGGTAGGGGAACATGGAGGGGAGGAGGCCTCTTCCCCAGTCTCCTGAACGATCCCGCGAGGACGTGGAGCCATTTCTTTTGCGCCTCAAACGCCTGGGGTGAGTGACGGGTTGAGCCGTGGGGCGTGTTCGTCGTCCAGAAGGACGGGCAGGGCGTCCCCGGAGCAGCGCGTGCGTTCCCCTGGTCATCCACTTCCACACACGCTCCCCGCCGGGGGTCCTACCCCCCATCCCCCTCCCCTCGGCCCGCTTGCATGTGGGCGGGGACCGTGCGAGAACAGGGCGTCTGTGGAATGGGGCCTCTCCGTTTCATGGCCCCACTTCCCATGCTGAACACCACCAACCTCGAAACCTTCGATCCCATCGAGCTGCTGTCCCTCCTCGGCGGGCAGGGCCGCACGGGGGCGCTCAGGGTCGAACACCCGGAGGGGACCTTCCAGGTCTGGCTGGAGCGCGGGCACGTGCGTCATCTGCGCTTCGGACCCGAGTTGGGTGCCGCCGCGCTCGTGCGGCTGCTGCGTGATCCCCGTGGCCGCTTCCACTTCGACGAGGGGCTGACGCATCCCGGTGCCCGGCTCGATGTGGGCGTGGACGAACTCATCGTGGAGGCCCTGGGTGCCCTGCCCATCCCCGAACTGGAGTTCGGCGGCCCCGCGCGCGTCACGTCCCCGGAGCGGGTGGCGGCGATGCGCTGGAGCCTCCCGGAGCAGAGCCTCCTGCGGCAGATCGAGGCGGGCCGTCCCCTGGCCGAACTCGCGGGTGACGCCCCTGCGCGGCGCTTGATCGCCACCCTGCTGCGGCTCGGCCTGCTCGCCCGCCGCGAGACCCGCCTCGCCCGCCTGACCGTCACGCTGACGCGGGAGGTCCACGGCACGGCGGTCGTGGACGGCACGATCTGGGACCGCTGGCGGGAGGGGTCGGCCCGGCACGTCTCCCACATCGCGGTTCGGGACGCCGCCGGGCAGGTCGTCACGCTGCCCGTTCGCGGGGGGGCGAACCTCGGCGTGCGGCTGCTGTTGCCGCCCGAACTGCTGCTGCGCTCGCGCCTGCGCGCCGGGGAGAGCGTCCTCGTCCGGCCCGCCGAGCGGGGGTAGGGCGGGAGTTGGGGTGACTCGGACGCCATACCGGGGTGGGCGGAAGACTTCAACCACCGCGCTCCGCTTGAGCTGAACGGGGACGAGAACCACGCCCCACGCCTCTTGAAGAGGGGCGGCTACACTGGACGCCATGCCGGATGCCCCGCCCACCGCGACCGACCTCGCCCGCGCCGTGAGGGCGCGTGAAACGACCCCGCAGGCCCTCCTGGACGCCGCCCGTGCCCGCGCCGGGGCCGTTCGCGGTCTCAACGCCCTGATCAGCCTGAACGACCGGGCTGAGGAGGGGGCCGCGCGGGTGCAGGCCCGGCTGGAGGCGGGGGAGAGCCTGCCCCTCGCGGGCGTGCCCGTCGTCGTGAAGGACAACCTCAACGTGGCGGGCACGCGCACGACCTGCGGGAGCCGCATTCTGGCGAACTACGTCTCCCCCTACGACGCGACCGCCGTGGAGCGCCTGACGGCGGCGGGGGCCGTGATCATCGGCAAGGCGAACATGGACGAGTTTGCGATGGGGTCCAGCACCGAGAGCAGCGCCTCCGGCCCGACCCTCAACCCCTGGGACCGGGAGCGCGTGCCGGGCGGCAGCAGCGGCGGGAGCGCCGTGGCCGTCGCCGCAAACGTCACGCCCGTCAGCCTCGGGAGCGATACCGGGGGCAGCGTGCGTCAGCCCGCCGCCTTCACGGGTGTGTACGGCCTGAAGCCCACCTACGGACGGGTGAGCCGTTACGGTCTCGTGGCCTACGCGAGCAGCCTCGACCAGATCGGCCCCTTCGCGCGAACGGCAGAGGACCTCGCCCTCCTGATGAACGTGATCGCCGGACACGACCCCCGCGACGCGACGAGCCTGGACGCGCCGCCCGCCTTCGGGGCGGGGACGCCGGACGACCTGCGTGGGCTGCGCGTGGGCGTCGTCCGCGAGAGCCTGAGCGGCAACACGCCCGGAGTGGACGCCGTGCTGGGGGAGACGCTGGCCGCCCTGCGGAGCGCGGGCGCGACCGTGACTGAGCTAAGTATCCCCTCCGTCCGCCACGCCATCGCCGCCTACTACCTCATCGCCATGCCCGAGGCGAGCAGCAACCTCGCCCGCTACGACGGCATGGTGTACGGCGAGCGTGCCCCCGCCCCCGACGTGACGGGCAGTATGACCAGGGCGCGTGAGCAGGGTTTCGGCCCGGAGGTCAAGCGCCGCATCCTCCTGGGCACCTATGCGCTGAGCAGCGGCTACTACGACGCTTACTACTCCAAAGCCATGCGGGTGCGCCGTCTCATCGCGCAGGACTTCGCCCGTGCCTTCGCCAGCGTGGACGTGCTCGTGACACCCACCAGCCCCTTTCCCGCCTTCCGGCGCGGCGAGAAGACGAGCGACCCCCTCGCCATGTACGCCGCCGACGTGGACACGGTGGCGATCAACCTCGCGGGCCTCCCAGCCCTGAGCGTCCCCGCCGGATTCGAGGTAGTGGACGGGGTACGGCTGCCCGTCGGCATCCAGTTCATCGCGCCCGCGTTGAAGGACGAACTGCTCGTCACGCTGGCGGGGGGGCTGGAGGGAGTGGGGGCGGTGCGGGTGGAGGTGGCGGCGGGGTACTGAGGACGCTGGGGCGTGCCTCGAACCTACTGCTCCGACATCTGCTCTAGGTCTTCCTCCAGCCTGACCTCCCGTGCATGGTGGCGAGCACTAATGCGCTCCCGCAACTCGGCCAAATCGTAGAGGGCGAGGTTCGCCATCCGGCTTGCCCACGAGCGGCCTGGGTGAATCTGGTCCCACACCGAGCGCCTTTGGTTGTAGCGCCCGCTGCCGGGGTCGTGGTTGCCGAAACCGTCGATGTGACGATTCCATGCCGGAACGAACTGGCTGATCAGGACGCTTTCTACCCAGGCCGAGAGGTGCAGTGTGGTTGGAACCACCCTGAAGGAGAAGTCCGCTACGTCGAGATTCTCAGCTTGACTGATCGAGCGGGTGTGCTCGTATAGCCGCTTGTGCAAACTGTTCTCCAAAACGGCCTTCTTCGCGCTTTCCCCAGTGCGGTCCCCCTTGGGCACGGCCTTCCCGATGTAAAGGGGCTGAATGAAGCCCTGCTGGTTGGCCGCGACAACGGGAGCGTACAGGTCGAATGGCCCGGTGTAGAACAGAGCGTATGCCCCGAGTAACAGCCCGAGTTCCCCCCGCATCTGCTCCAAATGACGAAGAGGGTAGACCTCCTGCGCCTCATAGAACGCCAGGAGGTCGGCCTCCAGGTTCTCGGGCACGACGAACTTGCGAATCACGTCCTCAACCTACGTCCTGGCGTCTACGCCCTCCCCTTTCGTACTTCCCGCGCCTACACTTCTAAATTTGTGTAGTTCCAGCGTGGATGCTACCGTTGGGGCGATGCATTTTCCCCGGACATTAACCTGTACTGAGAAGCTGGTGTTTCTCTACATCTCCTTGCAGGGCGAAGGGGAGTACAGCGCTGGAAGTCTTGCGGGGGCGCTGGCCCTCAGCCGGAAGGCCGCCCACCTCGCGCTGCGACGACTTGTTCTTCTCGGCCACGTCCATCTGCTAGAGCAGCCACGGGGCCGCCGTGGTGGAATCTACTGCGCCAATCCTGCCCACTTGGAACGTTCCGCGTGAGTCAGCCCGTCTTGCTTGAGCTGCCCAACGAGAAGTCGGCTTACAAAGACACGGCGTTCGCATCGAACAAGACGCTTGCTGTGCACCGCTGGGTGAACTGGATCGCCGGGTTCTCCTCGGAGTTCGTACAGCACGCCCTGGAGCTGCACCTGCCCGAACCCGCCCCGGACCAGGTGGTCCTCGATCCCTTCGGCGGCGTGGGAACAGCTCCCCTCACTGCCTTCTTGCGCGGCCATTCCGTCGTCTCCTACGACATCAATCCCTTTCCCGTCCTCGTGCAGCGGGCCAAGCTGAAAGCCCTGCGGGGAGTGAGGCCGGGTGAGCTTCTAGCACAGGTTGAGGCCTTTGGGGTGCACATGGCTGCGGACCGACCCCCCAGAAGCACGGTCCCGCCGGGCTTCACTTCCCGCACGCCCTTCTACAGCGAACGTGTCCTGGTCAAAGTGCTGCGTGTGTGGGACTTCATCTACGCCCTCGGGGACGAGGACCTCCGCGACCTGTTCCGGGTGGCTTTTGGGGCCACGATGGTCTCGTACTCTAATTACTCGTACGAGCCGTCGTTAGGGTCACGGGCCGCTGCGGGCAAGCCTCAGATAGAAGACGCCGATGTGGCCCAAACGATGCGCGACAAGCTGATGGAGATGCATGGCGACCTCGTGGCCGCTCAGGGAGTGCCGCTGGACGGCCAGACCGCACAGGTGTACCAAGGCTCGTTTATGCGCTCGGACCTTGCGGCCAATAGCGTCGATCTGATCGTGACTTCGCCGCCCTACCTCAACAATTATCACTACCTGCGAAACACGCGCCCTCACCTGTACTGGCTTGGCTTTGCCTCGAAGCCCAAAGACCTGCGTTACCTGGAACTCGACAACTACGGCAAATACTGGCAGACCGTGCGCGACGCCAGGTACCGAACAGCCTTGATCTTCGAGTCCCCATGGCTGCAAGACCTCACGGCGCAGTTGGCTGGGACCCAGACAGATCGTGGTGTGTACGGCGGGCAGGGGTGGGCGAACTACGCCACCGAGTATTTCAATGACACCTACCGGTTCTTGCAAAAGACCCATGAGGTACTTAGACCCGGCTCTAAGGCACTTATTGTCGTCGGAAATTCCATTGTGAAGGGCATCAATCTCCCCGTGGACGAAGTGTTCACCCATGTGGCCGGGCACTTCGGATTCACGAGGCATGATATTCACGTGGTCAGGGATACCCGCATCGGGTCGAGCATCGTTGGGACCGGGTTGCGAGTGAAAGGCAAGGGCAAGCTGTATGAGGTCGTGGTGGAGTTGACGAAGTAGAGCCGGAGAGCGAAGGTGGAACTTCAGGCCACCTTATGCCCACGCCCGCACCACCCGCACCTGTTCCCCGTCCCCGTCCACCACCGCCACGAGGTCGCCGTTCAGCGTGACGACGTGCCGCCCCGTCGCCGGGTGCCGGGGCCGCTTGCCCTGCCGTAATTCGCGGGCCAGCCGCTCGTCCGCCTCGATGTGTGGGAAGTCGAGGGCGGCGAGGTCGGGCACGCCCTCCGCCCCGGCGAGGTCCTCCACGGCCACCGCGTCCGCGAGGTCGTAGCGGCCCACGCGCGTGCGGACCAGCCCGGCGAGGTGGGCGGGCACGCCGAGCGCCGCCCCCACGTCCCGCGCGAGCGAGCGCAGGTAGGTTCCGCTCCCCACGCTCGCCCGCACGAGGAGGGTGGGAAAGCGGCCCAGCGGCGGCGGCAGCGTGAAGGCGCGTCCGTCCGGGTCGGGTGCCCAACCTTCCGAATGCCGGGCGAAGGTGCGGGGGGCGTCCTCCAGGGAGCCGTACACGCCGAGCAACTCCAGCGAGTGAATGACGACGTTCCGGGCGGGCAACTCCAGTTCACCCCCGGCCCGCGCGACCGCATACGCCCGCTTCCCACCCACCTGCACGGCGCTGTACTGCGGCGGCACCTGCGCCTGCGGGCCGACGAAACCTGCCAGCACGGCCCGCAGCTCCTCTTCTCTCGGGGGAGAGAAGGGCACGACCTCCCCGAGCGGTCCCTCCGCGTCCAACGTGGGCGACGCGCCGCCGAGGGCGATCCACGCGAGGTAGTCCTTGCCGTCGGCCTCCATGAACTGCACGAGCTTGGTGGAGTCGTCCACGCACAGGACGAGCACGCCCGTGGCGAGGGGATCGAGGGTGCCCGTGTGCCCGATCCGCCGCGTGCCCCGCGCCCGCCGCGCCCGGTTCACCACGTCGTGAGAGGTCAGGCCCAGCGGTTTGTCCACGGCGATCACCGGCATGGGAGGCAGGGTAGCAGGGGCGAACGACCACGGGCCGCGCCCCCTCCCACTGAAAGCTAATTCCTGGCTGCCCTCGCGTACACTAGCGGGCGTGTTGCGGGCCGCGTTCTGGTTGACGGCGCTGGTGTTCTTGCCAGTCGGGCTGTTCCTGTATTTCCTCCCCCCGACGGCGGCGACCGTGCTGGGGGTCTCGCCGCTGTGGCTCGCGCGGGTGGCGGGCGGGCTGATCGCCGCGTGGGGCGCGTTCCTGCTCGTGGGGGGGGCGCGGTCGGATGGGACGGCGGTCTTCGCCCTCGCCGCCGGAAACCTGCTCACCGTCGCCGCGCTCGTGCCGCCCGCCCTGCGGCTCGCGGACACGCTGCCCGCCCCCGTGCGCCTCGGGATGCTGGCGCTCGCGGGACTGCTGACATTGCTCGCGGTGGCGGGGCTGCTCGCCCTGCCGTCCGGGCGGAGCCGGATATGAGCGGTGGGGGCGAGCGTCTGCAAAAGCGTCTCGCGCGGGCCGGGGTCGCCTCCCGCCGCGCCGCCGAGGAGCTGATCACGGCGGGCCGCGTGACCGTGAACGGCGAGGTCGCCACGCTGGGCCGCACCGTCACGCCCGCCGACGAGGTGCGGGTGGACGGCTCGCTCGTGGAGACCGCCGCCCTGGAGCGCATTACCTTCCTGCTGCACAAGCCCGCCGGGTACGTCACCACCGCCCGCGACGAGTATGGGCGGCGCAACGTCCTCTCCGCCATGCCTCCCGTGCCCGGCCTGCACCCGGTCGGTCGGCTGGACCGCGACTCCGAGGGGCTGCTCCTCCTCACCACCGACGGCGACCTCACCCTCACCCTCACCCACCCGCGCTACGGCCACGAGAAGGCGTACCGCGCGTGGACGGCGGGACCGGGCGACCCGACCGCCGACGAGATGCAGGCTCTCCTCGACGGTATAGAGCTGGATGACGGTCCCGCCCGCGCGCTGGATGCCCGTCCCGCCCCCGGCGGTGCCCTCGTCACGCTCGGGGAGGGCCGCAACCGTCAGGTGCGCCGGATGCTGGAGGCGCTCGGCCACCCCGTCACGCGCCTGCTGCGCTACCGGGTGGGCGGCCTGTGGCTCGGCGACCTCGACCCCGGCGAGTACCGCGAACTCAAGGAGCGTGACCTCCACGACCTCCTGAACCCCGCCGACGTGCCCCGCCGCCTGCGGGAGCGGGCCGAGCGGGAGACGCTGGGACGGTGGGAGTAGGAGGGTGTGGGCTGTGAGGCAGGAGGGCAACTTTAGGTTTCCCCACACCCTCCAGCCCACACCCCACAACCTGATAACCTGCCCCACGCGGGGAGGCTCACGGTCGCGCCCTGGTGACAGGGTGAGGAAAGTCCGGGCACCGCAGGGCAGGATGCCAGCTAACGGCTGGTCGGCGAGTCAAGCGCCCGCGCGAGCGCCACAGCGCGCGGGAGGCGGCGAAGCCGAAGGACAGTGCCACAGAAACGAGTCTGCCATCCCCAGGCGTCGAGAGACGTGCAGCCCCGGCGCGGGCGGGGGTGGTCAGGGTGAAACGGTGCGGTAAGAGCGCACCAGGCCCCCAGGAGACCGGGGGCGCTGGCAAACCCCATCCGGTGCAAGACCCGACAGTGCGCGAGGGGCGGCCCGCCCCACCGACCGCCAGGATGGTCGCTTGAGGCGCGCGGCGACGTGCGTCCCAGAGAGATGACCGTGCCCCCGCGAGAGTGGGGGACAGAACCCGGCTTACCGCCTCCCCGTGCCAGAAACGAGCCGCCACCCGCAGAAATCGTGGGTGGCGGCTTGGTTGTGGGAGGTGAGGTGTAGGTTGTGGGAAAAGGCTTTCAGCGCATGCCGTCTGCTCTCCTCGCATCCAGCGCCGCCACCACGAACCCGGCGATCAGCAGCACTCCGCCGATGGGTGTGACGGCTCCCAGCCAACGCTGACCTGTCAGGGCGAGGACGTAGAGGGTGCCGCTGAAGACCACGGCCCCGGCGAGGAGCAGGACGGGTGCCCGGCGCTGGCCCGGCTGCGTGCCCAGGGCGAGGAGGGCGAGGGCCGCGTACATCTGATAGCGCACGCCCGTCTCGAAGTTGGCGAGCGTGGCCGGATCGAGCCGCGTCCGCAGGGCGTGGGCACCGAACGCGCCGAGCGCCACACCGACCGCCGCGAGGACGGCCCCGGCAAGGGTAGGGTTGAAGTTCCGCATCGGTCCAAGCTACGGGGAGGGCGGGTGGGGATTTGTCCCCAAAAGAGAAAGACTCCGCCCGTCATGGGGCGAAGTCCTGGTCTGCTCCCTCAAGCGTCGGTCAACGCACCGTCGGGATGTGGAGGGGCTGGTTGGTCGCCGGAAGCGGTCGGCTGGCTGCGCCCTGTGGTGTGAGTGCGTCCGGCGTCCCTACCAGCGCGTCGTACCACACGTTCGCCAGCTTGCCGTACCCACCCTCGTTGGGATGCACGCCGTCGGCGAGGTCGGCGGTGGTCAGCGCGGAGGCGGCGTTCACCAGCGTCACCTTCTTGCCCGCGTTGGCCCGCGCCTGGACCACGGCGGGCAGGGCGGCGTTGTACGCCTGCACCCGCGCGTTGTGCGTCGCGTCGGCGAGCGGCGGCAGCGAGGCGACGAGGATGCGCGTGTTCGGGCGGCGAGCGCTCATCTGGTCGAGCAGCGCCCCCAGTCGGGCGGGCGCGTTCGCCACGTCGTAGCCCTGAATCATGTCGTTGGTGCCGATCATCAGCATCACGGTGTCGGGCTGCTGGGCATCGAGCCAGCCGTTTACCCCCGCCGCGATCTCGTCGATGCGCTTGCCGCTGTAGCCCTCGTGGTCGCGGTCGCCCAGGGTGGTCGGGCCGTTCTGCTGCGAGCCGACGAGATCGGGCCTGGGCACGCGAGTAGAGAGTTTGGAGTACAGCGGGATGCGGTAGCCGCCGGGGATATTGAACCCGTCGGTGATCGAGTCGCCCAGCGGCATGACTCGGGCGGCATTTGCCGAGGTGCCCGGCTTCGTGAAGGCCGCCGTGTTGAAGCGGACATCGAACTGGCCGGAGAGGGGCTTGGTCTCCAGGGCCGAGGGGTCCACGTCCAGGCTCAGCGCGTGAATGCCCACGTTGAACGCCTGCCCCGCCGAGAGGCCCACCGCGTTCAGCGTCCCCTTACTCTCACTCGTGTACACCACCGGGTAGAACCCCAGCACCTCCGCCTGATAGCTCCCGCCGGGCAGCACGTCGTCCCATGTCGCCGTCACGGTCGAAGCCCCGTAGCCGGTGACGGCGATCCCCGTCGGCGTCTTCGAGGAGTTGGTCAGGCTACTGATCTTGGCCGTCGAACTCCACGTCTCGCCGTCCACCTGGTACTCCACCTTGTAGTCCCCGACCACCGCCGCGATGTTGCCGGCCTTGGTCCACCCGAACTGGAACCAGTGGGCGTCCGCGCCGTCGTTCCGGGAGAAGTAGGTGGACTTGGAGACCTCCAGCGGCACGGGCTGGCCGCCGTTCCAGCCGGGGGGGCCGGTGACGGTGAAGGTGAGCTTGTCGGCGGTGGGCTTGGCTCCCGTGGCCGTGCGGTAGCGCAGCAGCACGGCAGTGTCCTCGCCCCCATCGCGGATGCCCAGGAAGGCTTCCACCCCGTAGGTGCGGAGCGTCGCCGTCTTGTTGCCCGTCACGCTGCCCACGCTGGCGCTGATGGTGGCCGAGCCGAAGCGTCTGGCGGTGACGACGCCATTGGCATCGACGGAGGCGACATCGGGATTGGAGGATTTCCAGGTGAGGGTCTTGCCGGTGACGACGGTGCCGTCGGCGGCCTTCGTAACGGCGCTGAAGGTCGCCGTGCTGTTGAGCCGCAAATTGGTGCTGGCGGGCACCGTGACCTCGACGGTCGCCACGCCGGAGGTGTCGCCGGGGGTCTGTCCGCCGGTGCAGGCAGTGATCAACAAGGAGGCGGTGGTCAGCAGGGCGAGCGTGCGGAGCTTGTTCAAGGGGGACCTCACGGGGGAGCAGGGGGCGGGCGCGACCGAAAAGGCGGGCGAATCACCGTCCAGAGGGTCGATGCCTCTTCAGTGGCAGGGATGACGTGCGCCCGGAGTGTAATTTCCGACAAAAATGAGTGACGGTAGCTCAGCCGCGCGGTGGGGAAGCTCGCCGGAAGTGGGGGGCTGAAGGAGACGAAAGTGGGAATCGGTGGTAATTCGTGGGGGGGACTGTTAAGCTTCGTTCACAGTCCAGGAGATGCGTCCACGACGCTTGATCGGGCTGTCCTGCCCGCGCCGTCCCCGGCCCCACCGGTGGGTGGCGTGTGGGAACTGAGGAGAAGGTGCCATTCGGAGAGTATCCCTACACCTTAGACGACAAGGGGCGCGTGGTGATGCCGCCGCCGTTCCGGGAGTTCGTCGAGGACGGGATGATTCTCACGCGCGGCATGGAGGGTTGCCTGTACGTTTTCCCGCTTGCCAGTTGGCGGCGGGTGGAGACGCAACTGGAGAGCCTTCCGCTCACGGACGCTTCGTCGCGGGCGTTCGTGCGCTTTTTCTACTCGGGCGCGAGCAAGGCTCGGCTCGACAACCAGAGCCGCGTGTCGGTGCCGCAGACGCTGCGGACCTTTGCCGCGCTGGAGAGCGACGTGATCGTGGCGGGTGCCCCCGGACGCCTGGAGCTGTGGAGTCCGGCCCGCTGGGAGGCGGCCATCGCCGCCGTGCAGCAGGACCCCCCCCAACCCGACCTTCTCGCCAACTTCGTGGCGTAAGCGACAAGAACGGCGTGACCACCATGAATATCGCCCCCAACGGCCTTCCCAATCCCGACGTTCCCCCACCCGACTCCCTCTCCCACGTCCCCGTCCTCGCCACCGAGGTCATGGAGGCCCTGGCTCCCGCCCCTGGCCGCGTCCTCGTGGACGGCACCCTCGGCGGCGGCGGCCACACCCGGCTGCTGCTGGAGGCCGGGGCCACCGTCATCGGCATCGATCAGGACCCCTACGCCCTGAACCGCGTCCGCGCCGCCAACCTCCCCGGCCTGACCGCCCTGGAGGGCAACTACCGCGACCTGCGCGCCCTGCTCGCCCCCCTCGGCGTGACGCGGGTGGACGGCGTGCTCCTCGACATCGGGGTGAGCAGCTTCCAGCTCGACGATGCGGGGCGCGGCTTTTCCTACCACACCGACGCGCCGCTCGACATGCGGATGAGCCAGAGCGGGGAGAGCGCCGCCGACGTGGTGAACACGTACCCCGAAGAGGACCTCGCCGCGATCATCTACGAGTACGGCGAGGACCGCCACTCGCGCCGCATCGCCCGCGCCATCGGGCAGGCCCGCGCCGATTCGCCCATCACCTCCACCGTCCGCCTCGCCGAGATCGTCAAGCGGGCGTACCCCGGTTTCTCGAAGGGCATCCACCCGGCCCGGCGGACCTTCCAGGCACTCCGCATCCACGTCAACGACGAACTCGGTGCCCTGCGCGACGGGCTGGGGGCCGCCGAGGACCTGCTCGCGCCGGGGGGCCGCCTCGCCGTCATCTCCTTTCACTCGCTCGAGGACCGCATCGTGAAGCGGTTCCTGCGCGGCTCGTCCACCCTCACGCCGCTGACGAAGCGGCCCGTGGAGGCGGGCGAGGAGGAGCAGGCCCGCAACCCGCGCGCCCGGAGCGCGAAGCTGCGCGCCGCTGAGAAGATGCCCCCTCGATCCACCGGGCCGGAGGGGACGTCATGACCGCCGCCCGGATTGACCTCAGCGCCGGAACGTGGCGGGCGCGGGCGGTGCGCTACGTGGGCCTGTACCTCGTGCTCGCCCTGACGCTCGTCGCCGCGCGCTTCCTGACCCAGGACGTGCGGCCTGACCTGCGCGACGCCCAGAAGCGCGAGGCCATGCTGACCACCGAGCGCGACGACCTCGAACTGCGGGTGCAGGCCCTCGGCAACCCGCAGCGGGTGCGCGCGTGGGCGGCGAAGAACGGGATGCGCCGCTTCGCCGAGGCTCCCAAGACGACCGCCGCCCTGACCGGGGTGCCCGCCCCCGCCCCCCTGCCCGCACAGACCACCCTGGAGGTGAGGACCGCATGGAGGTGAAGATTCGTTCCCGTTCCCGCTTCATGCAGCTCATCGCGCTCGTGCTGTTCCTGACGCTGGTGTGGGCCTACGCGCAGCTCGAATGGGGCGTGCCGCAGGGCGTGAGGCGCGGTGCCGTGCAGTCACGCGGCACGATCACCGCCGCCGACGGCAGTGTGCTCGCCCGCAGCGTGAACGGCAGGCGGGTCTACCCCCAGGGTCAGCTCGCCGGGCAGGTCGTCGGGATGCTGGGGGCCACCGAGGGGCTGGAGGGGCTGGAGTACGCCTACGACCGCTCCCTCGCGGCGGGCCAGGACCTGCGCCTCACCCTCGACCCCGGCGTGCAGGCCGCCGCCGAGACCGCCCTGGCGACCGCCATTCCCAAGCACAAGGGCGAGTACGGCTCGGTCGTCGTGCTGGAGACCCGCACGGGCCGCGTCCTCGCCGCCGCGAGCTACCCGCCCTTCAACCCGAACCACTGGCGCAAGTACAGCCAGGCCGCCCGGCGCAACCGTCCCTTCCTCGACGTGTTCGAGCCGGGATCGACCGTCAAGGGGCTGGTCGTGGCGGCGGCCCTGAACGAGGGGCTGACCTCGCCGGGCACGCTCTACCAGACGCCCATGCGCCGCTTCGTGGGGGGCCGCTGGGGCAGCACCATCCACGACGCGGTGGACCACCCCAAGAGTCTCACCACCCGGCAGGTGCTGCGCTACAGCAGCAACGTGGGCATGAGCCATATCGTCGAACGCTTCGGGCCGGAGGACATGCGCGGCTACCTCAGCCGCTACGGCTTCGGCGACTACGTGGACCTTCCCACCGTCATGACGAGCACGGGCCGCCTCCAGCCCCTGCGGAAGTGGGACGATCTCGTGCGCGTCACGAACGCCTTCGGCCAGGGCATGAGCAGCACCACCCTCCAGCTCGCCGCCGCCTACAACAGCGTCGCCAACGACGGCCTGTACGTCTCGCCCCGCCTCGTGGACGGCGAACCGGCGGGCGAGCGCCGCGAGGTCCTGCGCCCCGAGACCGCCCGCACCACCCGCACGATGCTGCAGGCCGTCATCGAGGAGGGCATTCCCCACCAGGCGGGCCTCAAGGGCTACGCGCTCGCGGGGAAGACGGGCACCTCACAGGTCTCGGCGGGTGCCCAGGGTTACCGCAGCGACCTCTACGACAGCGTGTTCGCGGGCTTCTTCCCCGCCGACGCCCCCCGCGTCACCGTCGCCGTCATGGTCCACGGGGCCAAGCTCAACCACCACGGCTCCCAGCTCGCCGCCCCCATCTACCGTGACGTGGCCTCCGAAATCCTCTCCCGTTGGGCCTCCGCCCCCAAACCCGACAAGAAGAAGACGGAGAACGAGAAGTAAGAGAGAGATGAGAAGCCGCTCAGACTGGTTCCCATGATGGAGGGGGCCAGTTCCCCCATTGTCTCAGAAGGAATGAGGAAATCTAACTCACATCACTCTTTGAGCCTCTTCTGATGAGTCTCGACCCCGTTCTGCTCTCCCCACGGCCCCAAAGGCAACCTAGAGGATGAGAATATAAATTAAAGTATTAGAAGTGTCCTCATCTGGCGAGCAGACGCCCAGAGCGACTCGAACCCCTGGCCTGTTGGTGGGGGGAAGGGAATGACGAGTCTCTCAGATGAGCTGAGGGAGGCGAGATTCAAATCGCCCCTCACATCCGTCTCTTAGTCTGGCTCTCAGTGAAGGACGGCTGCTAAAGCTGGAACTTCAATTCACACCCGAATAGATCGGACGTTTCCTCTGGAGCGTTCGGAGGAGACGCATGTCGCAAAAAAACAAGTGCTGGGCACCCCTTCTCGTGCTCGGCCTCTCCGGCCTGGCCGGTGCCCTGCCCGCCCTTCCCGCCGCCACGCTCGCCGAGGAGGCGGTGCGGGACGCCCTGACCGCCGTGGTGCCCGCCCCCGCGCGCCCGGCCCCGGTTCAGGCTGTCCAGCCTCCCGTCAGGCCCGCCCAGGCGGCGACGACGGAGACGGCGACGACGCAGCCCACTGCCGCGCAGGTGCGGAGTGCCCAGATCGCCCGCGCGCAGGCCCAGGCGGCGCAGCAGGCCCGCACCCGCGCGGTGGAGCAGGCCCAGGCCCAGCAGGCGCAGACGGTGGCGGTGGGTCGCCGTACGGGCCGCAGCGTCGTGGCGCGGGCCACGGCGTACAACAGCACCCCCGGCCAGACCGACAGCACGCCCTTCATCACGGCGACGGGCACCCGCGTCCGTAACGGCGTGGTGGCCCTCAGCCGCGACCTGCTGCGGACATTTCCCTACGGCAGCAAGATCACCATCGAGGACCTGAGCGGGCGCACGGGCAACCTCCTGCGGGGTCAGGTCTTCTCCGTGGAGGACACGATGGCCGCGCGCAAGGTGGGCAGCGTGGACATCTGGATGGCGAGTCGGACGCAGGCTATCCGCTTCGGTGCCCGACAGGTGCGGATCACCGCCGTGCGCTGAACACGGGCCGAGCTTGTAAGCGTGGGCAAGCCCGGACGGGTCGGCCCACGCCTCGTTCTTTTTGACGGCTGACGGCTGACGGCTGACCGCTCACAGCCCTCTGTTATCCTCCCCGGACGTGGCCTCCACTCCCCCCGATCTCGCCTGGACCCTGGCCCGCGCCCACCTCAGCCGCAGGCGCACCCAGAACGTCCTGACCGTGCTGGGCATCGCGGTCGGCGTGATGGTCCTCATCGCCGCGCTGAGCCTCACGAACGGCTTCACGCGGGCGCTCGTGGACGCCACACTCCGGGCCAGCCCCCACCTCAGCCTGACGGCCTTCACTCCCTCCGCACGGGACGCCGCGCTGGAGGCCGAGATACGCGCCAACCCGCAGGTGACGGCCTTCACCCCCTTCCTGGGCGACAAGGGCCTGCTCACCCGTCCGGCAGGAGAGGGGCGGCGGGCCGGGGTGGACTTCACCACCCTCTTCGGCGTGACGCCCGACGCGGCGCGGGTGCTGCAACTCACGCCGGAGGAGGGGGCGCTCCTGCGCGGGCTGGGGGAGGGCGAGGTGCTGCTCGGTGCGGCCCTCGCCCGCAGCGTGGGGGCCTTCACGGGCGACGAGGTGCGCCTGCTGAACAGCACCCAGCGCCGGGCGACCCTCCGCGTGAAGGGCGTCTTCACCACCGGGAACTACCTGATCGACTCCGGGTACGCCTTCACCAGCCTCGGCACTCTCCAGACCGTGCAGGGCACCCGCAACGTCACGGGCTACCAGCTCCGCCTGCGCGACCCGGACGCCGCGCCGGGAGTGGGGGACAGCCTGACGCGCACCCGGCCCTACTCGGCGATTCCGTGGCAGGGTCTGTACGGCACGCTGCTCGACCAGCTCGCCCTCCAGAAGCGGGTGATCGGCTTCGTCGTGTTCCTGATCGTGATCGTGGCGGCGTTCGGGATCGCCAACGTCCTCACGCTCGCCGTGTTCGAGAAGACGCAGGAGATCGCCATCCTGCGCGCCATCGGGGCCACGCGCGGGATGATCACGCGCACCTTTCTGCTGGAGGGAGCGGCGCTCGGCCTCGGCGGCCTGCTCCTCGGCAACCTGCTCGGCCTCGGCATCAGCGCGTATTTCACCGCGCGGCCCTTCCAGCTTCCCGGCGACCTGTACTTCATCACGGCGCTCCCCGTGGAGGTGCGCGTGGGCGATCTGCTGTGGGTAAACGCGGTGGGCTTGGGGACCACCCTCCTCGCCGCCCTCATACCGGCGCGGCGGGCGGCGAACGTGGAACCGGCGCGGCTGATTCGCTGAGACGGGGCGGCCAGCGACCAGCCGCTAACGAGACGGGTCCGGGTCTCAGGTCTCATTCAAACTGGTGGGAAGGCCGATGAGAGTGAAATCCTCCTTCCCGAACTCGTCCATCCCTGCCCAACTTCTATGCGAAAAAACACTGTGTCAGCCGCGCATCACCTTCCTGACGGTGGGCTGAAGCCCAATTAACATTCCGAACGGTCCTGCTCATGGCCCGTCAAGCGGTGGCCCGTAGGCTCTGTGTCGGAGGTACCCATGAACAAGCTTCTGATGATTCCCGCCGCGATGCTGCTCGGTACGGCGGTGGCAGCTCCCCGGATCAGCGCGCAGAGCATCATCGTCAACCCCGTGCAGCCCGACCTGAGCGTGAGCGTGCGGGTGGACAAGGACCAGAGCGGCAGCTCCAACCCCACCTACCGCGTGGGCGAGAACATCCGCCTCTCCACGTCCGTCAACCGTGACGCCTACGTGTACCTGTTCAACGTGGATGCCAACGGCGAGGTCACGCAGATTCTGCCCAACCGCCTGAACGAGGGCAACTTCGTCAAGGCGAACACCACCACCACCTTCCCGGCGACCGGGGCCAACTTCACCTTCACGGTGGGCGAGGACGTGGGGCTGAACAAGGTGCTCGCGCTCGCCAGCCTGACGCAGCTCAACCTCGACCAGATCAGCGCCTTCAAGACCGGGCAGGACAGCTTCGCCACCGTGACCCCGCGCGGCCAGCAGCAGCTCGCGCAGGCCCTGAGCATCGTCGTGAATCCCCTGCCGCAAAATAGCTGGATCAGCGACACCGCGTTCTTCTCCGTCGTGGCGCAGACCCCGGTGCAGACGGGCAACCTGTTCGTGGGCACCAACGTCCCCAACGCCACCGTGATCCTCAACGGTCGCCGCCTGGGCAGCGCGAACACCACCTTCAGCGGCCTCCAGCCCGGCTCGTACCCGGTGCGCGTGCAGGCCCCCGGCTTCCGCGACTACACCACGACCGTCGCCGTGCGCGCGGGCAGCACCACCAACCTGAACGTGGAGTTCGCGCAGACCGTGGCGACCACCCCCGCGCCCGTCGTGGCGAGCGGCCAGTACACCCTCGCCATCCGCAGCCGCGTGGAGGGAGCACGCGTCTTCGTGGACGGCCAGGAGGTCGGCATCATTCGCGGCGGCACCCTGAACGTCACGGTCGCCCGTGGTGGCCGCGAGGTCGTCCTGATCGCCCCCGGCTACCGCACCTTCGTCAGCACCTACAACGTGCAGCGCGACGCCCAGGTGACGATCAACCCCGCCCGCTGAGCGACCAGGAAGGAGAGCAGCCCCCGCCCGCGTGGTGGGGGTTGTTCTTTGGGGAGCTTTCAGCTTTCAGCCGTCAGCAGGATGTGTGGAGGCTCTCGCGTCTGCTTGCCGAGGAAGGGGTGAAAGCTCGTCCACCCACCTGTTCCCAATGTTTTGCTGAAAGCTGACCGCTGACGGCTGACCGCTCCCCTACATCCCCACCGGCCCATGCGTCAACAGATCGTGCAACACCCGCGCCGTCATGCCCCAGATGTCGTGACTGCGCCAGGGGTAGCGGTACAGGGGCACGCGCTCGCCGCCCGGCAGGGTGCGAAGTTCGCGGGTGACGGGCAGGGCACGCAACTCACCCAACGTCGGCATGATGATCTGGGCGACCTCGGCAGTGAGGGTCAGGCGCGGCTCGGCGGGCACGCGGGCGAGGACGGGTGTGACGTGGAAGCCGATGGGAGTGAACACGTCGTCCAGCTCGCCCAGCACGGCGACGGAGGCGGGGTCGAGGCCCACCTCCTCCTGCGCCTCGCGCAAGGCCCCCTGCGCTGGCGTCTCGCCCGGCTCCAGGCTGCCGCCGGGGAAGCTGATCTGCCCCCGGTGGGTCGGCAGGTCCGCCGAGCGCACGGTGAGGAGCACGCGCGGGTCGGCCTCGCGGGTCAGGGCGACGAGGACGGCGGCGCGGCGGTACTCGGGCAGGTCCAGCAGGGCGCGGGTGCGCTCCCCCACCCACACGGCCCACGGGTCGGCCTGCGCGTCGTCCAGGGGATCGGGTGCCCCGCCGGGCTGAATCACGCGCCCGCCTGCGCTTCGGTTCGGGACGCCTCCGGGTCGGGCAGGGACGTGAGGAGGGCGTGCGTCCGTTCCCTGAGCGTCACCTCGGCATTTACGTCCATCCCCCGCGCCCAGGCGATGACCGCCGCGAGCACGTCCGCAACGCCCTCCGGCGAGTCGGGGTCCGCGTCCAGGGCCGCGCGTACCCCTTCCCGGTCCCCCTTCTCCTGGCCGGCGAGCCTCTGCGCCTGCGTCTCGCGCGCCAGCGCCCCCAGGGCAGCAGGGACCCGCTCGGCGGCGCTGCGTGGCCTGCCCCCGCGTTCGGCGGCCTTGATCGCCTGCCAGTTCGCCACCACCTCGCCCGCGCCGGAGACCTTCACCTCCCCGAAGACATGCGGGTGACGCCGCACCAGTTTCTCGACGATGTGCCGCTCCACGTCCGCATAGGTGAAGGTGCCCGCCTCCTCGGCGATGACGGCGTGGAAGGCGACCTGAAGCAGCACGTCCCCGAGTTCCCCGGCGAGCGCCTCTGCACCCTCCGCCACGGCATCTACCGCCTCGGCGGCCTCCTCCAGCAGGTAGGGGCGCAGGGACTCATGGGTCTGTTCGCGGTCCCACGGGCAACCGTCCGGGGCGCGCAGGCGGCGCAGGGTGTGGAGCAGTTCTTGCATGGCCCATGCTAATGCCCGCCCTCGTGGGAGAGGGGGACCTAACGCCCGCCCAGCTGCCGCGAACGATCCCCCATCCTCCTTGCGGGGCATTCACATTCGCGGAACTCGTCCCTATTGCTCTAGATGACGCGCCTGACCGGCCCCTCACGCCGGGCCGTCCCTCACGCCGGATTCACGGTTCATCAGGGAAGGTGTGGTGGACTGTGGCGCATGTTTCTTTGCCGGACCCCTGCCCTGACTGTCACCGTCCTCCTCGGCCTGACCACCGCGCCCGCGTGGGCTGCCGCGCCCTCCACCGCTTGGAATGCCGATCAGCTCAGCCGCGCCCGGTACCTGATTCTCGACCCGCGCATCGAGGGCAACCCGAAGTTGCTGAGCGGCGAGCAGTGGACCGGCATCGTGAGTGCCATGCGGCGGGATTCGGCGGGCGCGATCAAGCGGCGCTATCCCAGGGCGATCATCGTCACGGGTGAGGCGGCACCGGAGACCATCCGGGTCACGCCCGTTCTCGTCGCGCCGAACGCGCTCGTGCCCTGGGCCAAGCTCAACGCCCGCCTTGACTTCGACCTGCCGGACGGCGGGCGCGTCTCCCTGAACGAGACCTTCGGCCTCCTCACCCTCTGGCAGCAGCAGGCCCAGGCCGCCAACTACGTCTACAACGAACTCGCCAAGCGTCTGCCCTGAGCCTGGCGATGGGGCGGGGGGCGGGCACACGCCGGAGGAGGGAAGGTGTGCCCGCCCCCGCCCTGCGTGCTCCGGGATAGACGAGATGAGGAATTTCTCACACTTTTTCCCCACAATGGGAAGAGATGCCTGGGAGACCCTCATGAACAGAACGGACCATTTAAGGTACTGCGCTTTTATCAGCGTACGGAAACGTTTACTCGGAATCATGATCGTGGCGCTGCTGCTGGGGGCCGTGGCCCTGGTGCTGGGGTTGGGCACCGGCTTGGCCGCCGGGGTGACGTTGTTGACGGCAATGGTTGAGGCCATCGTCGTGGCGACCGACTCGGTGCGCCGCCACTCGAACGACCCCGAA
Source organism: Deinococcus sp. YIM 134068 (assembly GCF_036543075.1). Taxonomy (NCBI): domain Bacteria; kingdom Thermotogati; phylum Deinococcota; class Deinococci; order Deinococcales; family Deinococcaceae; genus Deinococcus; species Deinococcus lichenicola. The sequence goes on along the minus strand of NZ_JAZHPF010000003.1, from coordinate 229,693 downwards.
GCGCAGCCGTTCCTGAATTCTTGAGCGCCCCTTCACCCGCCCCGGCCTGGCCGCCGGGGCGTGTTACGGTTCGCGGATGACACAGGGCGGCGGGCAGGGCAGTGGGCAGGGCGGGCAGGCGACGAAGAGTGCCTTCGTGACCGGCGCGAGCAAGGGCATCGGCCTCGCGGTGGCGCGGGCCTTGTCGGAGGCGGGGTACGCGGTCACGCTCACCAGCCGCCACGCGGACGAGGTGGAGACCGCCGCTCAGGGGATCGTGGGTCAGGCGAGAGGCGTGGTCTGCGACGTGCGCGACCCGGAGGCATTGGTGCGCGAGGTGGAGGCCCACGTCGCGGCCTTCGGCGGGCTGGACGTGCTGTTCGTGAACGCGGGCGTCGGCAACTTCGCCAACGTCGCCGACCTGAGCGTGGAGCAGTGGCGCGAGGTCATCGACACCAACCTCAGCGGCGCGTTCTATACGGTGAAGGCGGCCATTCCGGCGCTCAAGCGGCGCGGCGGGTACATCTTCACCCTCTCCAGCCTCGCCGGACGCAACCCGTTTGCGGGCGGCGGCGCGTACAACGCGAGCAAGTTCGGCCTCAACGGGCTGTCCGAGGTGCTGACCCTCGACCTGCGCCAGCACGACATCAAGGTGACACAGATCATGCCGGGCAGCGTCGCCACCCACTTCGCCGGACACACGCCAAGCGAGGCCGACGCCTGGAAGATTCAGCCGGAGGACATCGCGCAGCTCACCGTGGACCTGCTGAACATGCCCGCGCGGACGCTGCCGAGCCGGATCGAGGTGCGTCCGAGCAAGCCGCCGCAGAAGTAGGGCGGCCAGCTTCCAGCCGCCAGCCGCCAGCAAACAAAGCGCCCCTCTTCGAGATCGATACGAAGGGGCGCACTTCCCTTTTGATCCACCTACACGCTCTCCCCGATCACCCTCTGCATGATCTCGCGCACCGCGTCCAGCTCGTCCTTGTTGATCGAGTGGCCGAGGCCGGGGTAGATGCGGGCGTCCACGTTCGCCCCCTGGGTGCGGAGGTGTTCGGCGCTCTCCTGAAAGCGGGAGAGGGGGATGTGAGCGTCGTCGGGCGCGACGCCCATGAAGACGGGGGTGCCGCCCAGGTCGGTCCGTTGGTCCAGCGTGATCAACCCGCCGCTGAGGGCAACCACGCCGCCGAGCCGCCCGCCCGTTCGGCTGGCGTACTCCAGCGCGAGGCACGCGCCCTGCGAGAAGCCGCCCAGCACGACGTTCCGGCGGGGAACGCCCTGCCTCTCCAGCTCGGCCAGCACGCCGTCCACCGTGGCGAGGGCGCGGTCCAGATGCGGCTGGTTGCGCTCCACGGGCGCGAGGAAGGACAGGGGATACCACGTGTTCCCCTCCGCCTGCGGGGCGAGGTAGGCGAAGGCGCTCAGGTTCAGCTCGTCTGCCAGCGTCAGGATGTCCGGGGCAGTGCCGCCGCGCCCGTGGAGGAGGACCATCGCCACCCGCGCCTCACCGAGCGGACGGCCCGCCGTGTGGACCTGAATGCCGTTCACCTCCGGCGTCGGCGGAGTGCCCGCCCCCAGGTCCCGGTTTCCAATGGTCACGCCGTACTCGCGGCTCACAATCCTCGGCACATGCGCCTCGATGGTCGCGCGCCGGGCCTCGAACCACACGGGGAGCTTGAGGTGCCTGCCCAGCTCCTCCACCGGCTCGTCGTCGGGGAAGCCGGGCGCGTCGGTGGCAATCTCGAACAGCACGCCGTTCGGCTCGCGGAAGTAGATCGAGTGGAAATACTGGCGGTCCTGCACGGGCGTCGGGCGGTATCCGGCGGCCTCCAATCCGGTCAGGTACGCCTCCTGCTCGGCGTCGTCACGGGTCCGCAGGGCGACATGGTGGATGCTGCCCGCCCCGAAGGAGCCGCGCGGCTGGCCGGGCCGCTCCACCACGTCCACGAACAGTCCCACCCCGTCGCCGCTGCCCCGGAAGCGGGTGCGGGTGCCTTCGGCGTCCGGCTCGCTCCCTGCTTCCGCGAAGCCCAGCCGCCCCATGAGGAGGTCGCGCACCGCCCCCGTCTCCCGCACCCAGGCGGTGACGGAGTGGAAGCCGCGCAGCGCGTGTTCGGCGGGAACGGGGCTGGCGGGCCAGCTTTGAACGGGCTGGCCGTCCTCGAAGATCAGCTCGACCCAGGTGCCGTCCGGGTCCCCTACGGTCAGCACCGCCTCCCCGAAGCGGGTGCCCTCGCGGAACGTGAAGCCGTGTTTGGTCAGGCGCTCCCGCCAGTAATTCTCGCTCGCGCGGGGGGCGCTGTACGCCGTCGCCACGACCTCGCCGTTACCGCGCACGCCCCTCTTCGCGCCCGGCCAGGGAAAGTGGGTCATGATCGTGCCCGGCTGCCCGGTCAGGTCGCCGTAGTAGAAGTGGTACGTCCCCGGATCGTCGAAGTTCACCGTCACCTTGACGAGCCGCTGCCCCAGCGTCCGCGAGTAGAAGTCGATGTTGCGCTGGGGGTCCTGCGCCATCACCGTGACGTGGTGGAGGCCCTGCACGGGCGTCGTGCCGGGAATGGAGGAGAGGGGGGAGGTCATGACCCTAATTTAGATTGACGTTGAACGATTTGGGTGTGAGGTGGACCAGACCTGCTCAATCGCCCTGACGCACCCGGCCCCGCGTGGGCGTCCGCTCCACTTCCCGCAGCCCCAGCCCGAGCTTGCGGGCCAGCGCGGCGAGTTGGGCCACCTCCGCCGGGTCGAGGACGCCGAAGACCTCGCGGATGCCGCGCACGTGGGTGGGCAGCACGCGCGAGACGAGGGCCTCGCCCGCCTCGGTGAGAAAGACGTTCACCACCCGGCGGTCCTGCGCGTCACGCTCGCGCCTGACCAGACCGTCGCGCTCCAGATTGTCGATGACCATCGTGAGGTTGCCGCTGGAACGCAAGATTTTGTCGGCGAGCTGACGCTGGCTGAGCGGCCCCAGGTGGTAGAGCGCCTCGATCACCCCGAACTGGCTTGTCGTCAGGCCGTGGTCGCCCAGGTGGCGGTTGGCGGCCACCTCGACGGCGTGGGCCGCGCGCCACAGCTTGATGTAGGCGTCCAGCGCGGTGCGCTCCTCCACCGAGCCGGAGTAACGGGTGGGCATGGACACATCGTCGGCTCATGGGCGGGGGAAAGCAAGCAGATGTAGGCGGGGATGGGGTCCGCCGTCCAGTCAATCGGTGTGAACGATTTGGGGAGGAGGCGGGAATAGGGCGGCGGAGGCGTCAGGATGCCCTCTCTCACGAACGTTGGGAATAGATGACAGATTGAACGAAGGAAGCGTTTCCGCCGTCTGGGAGGAGGACGAGCGGTGCTCGTCACCCCCCTCCCCGGCCCTCCCCCACAAGGAGGGAGGGAGAACAGAGCACATCCGACACGTTCATCTCCTCGTTCACAACAAGTGTTCAAGGGGGAGGGGCAACAGAAATAGCCTCACGTCCTCGTGTGGTCGCTCAGTCGCGGGAGGGCGAGTTGGAGTTACCCCTGACGGCCCACCCGGTATTCCTCCGTTGCCAGGCGGATGCACGCGGCGACCACCTCCATCGCCGTGAAGACCTCCTCCACAGGCGGGCGGGTCGGGGCGAGGCGGATGTTGCGGCCCGTGGGGTCCTGCCCGCCCGGATAGGTGGCCCCGGCAGGCGTGAGGCTGACTCCGGCCTCGTTGGCGAGCTGCACCACCCGCGCCGCCACCGGCTCCGCCGTGTCCAGGCTGATGAAGTAGCCGCCCCGTGGGGAGGCCCACGTCGCGTACTCGCTCCCGTCGCCCAGGTTCGCCCGCAGCGTCTCGTCCACCGCGCGGAACTTGGGGGCGATGAGGGCAGCGTGGGCGTCCATCAGCGCCTCCAGGCCGCCGGGATACTCGGACAGGAAGCGGACGTGCCGTGCCTGCTCCAGCTTGTTCGGGCCGATGGACTGGGCGTTCAGGTACTTCGAGAGCCACTTCACGTTGTCCTCGCTGCTTGCCACGAAGCCCAGCCCCGCCCCCGCGAAGGTGATCTTGCTCGTGCTGGCAAACACGAAGGCCCGGTCCGGGTAGCCCGCGTCCCGGCACAGCACCACGAAGTTGACCGGCTCGTCGCGGTCTTCGGTGCTGAGGTGGTGAACCCGGTAGGCGTCGTCCGCGAGGATCGTGAAATCGGGGGCCGCCGCCTTCAGCCCGGCCAGCCGCCGCGCCTTTTCTAGGCTGATCGTCTCGCCGCCGGGGTTGGAGTACGTCGGCACGAACAGCACGCCCTTGACGGAGGGGTCCGCCGCCGCGAGCCGCTCGATGGCCTCCACGTCCGGGCCGTCGGGCTGCATAGCCACCGTCAGCAGCGTGAAGCCCAGTGTCTCCAGCAGCAGGAAGTGGCGGTCGTAGCCCGGCACGGTGACGATGATCTTCGGAGCCTGCGTGATCCACGGCCCCTCCGACCCCCGGACGCCGTGCAACAGGGCGAAGGTCAGCACCATGCCCTGAAGCTCCAGGCTGGCGTTGTTCCACACCACTACGTTCTCGGCCTTCACGTCGAGATACTGGGCGAACAGCGCCCGCGCGGAGGGCAGGCCCGCCACCGTGGTGGAGTAGTTCCGCAGGTCCAGGCCGTCCATCTTCATTTCCTCTGCACTCAGCACAGTCAGCAGCCCGTTAGACAGGTCGAAATCCGCGTCGGAGGGCTGGCCGCGCTGCATGTTGAGCTTGAGGCCGCGCGCCCTGTACGAGTCGTAGGCCGCCTGGGCCACACCGAGAGCGTCACTGAGCCGGGGCGTGTCGGTCGTCATGTCCCCCACATTACCCGTGCCGGGGGTGCGGAGTGCGGGGAAGAGGGGGCCTGCTACACTGCCCGCGTCTTTTGAGCAGGCCCGCCTTTCGTCCCGTCCCTTTCTGCCCCCGCAACAGGAGAAGCCCCATGCAGTACGTCGTTTCCCGCCCCCGTGTGGGCGTTTTTATCGATACCCAGAACCTCTACCACTCGGCGCGTGATCTGGTGGAGCGGACCGTCAACTTCGAGACGATCATGAGGGCGGCCACGGCCAACCGCGAACTCGTCCACGCCATCGCCTACACGGTCGAGCGCGAGGGGGAGGCGACGGCGCGGCCCTTCATCTACAAGCTCAGCGCACTGGGCTACAAGGTCCGGCGCATGAACCTGACCCTGCACCACGTCACCGAGGGCGGTCGGGCGATCTACGAGGGCAACTGGGACATGGGCATCGTGGCCGACATGGTGCGGCTCCTCGACCACCTCGACGTGGTGGTGCTGGGCAGCGGCGACGGCGACTTCACCGACATGGTGGAGGTGTTGCAGGAGCGCGGCAAGCGCGTGGAGGTTGTCGCCTTCCGCGAGCACACCGCCCAGAAGCTCATCGACGCCGCCGACCGCTTCACCCACCTTCCCGACATCGAGGACGCCCTGATGCCCGCCCGCCAGAAGGTCGCCCGCCCCGAGGAGTGACCCCCACCCGATGACGCCGCCCCGACCCGACCCGGACGCCGTGCTGGCCCGCCTCGCCTTCGAGCTGCCGCAGCAGCGGATTGCCCAGACTGGGGCCGAACCCCGCGACTCGTCCCGGTTGATGGTCGTGGGAGAGCGCATCGAACACTGCGTCTTCCGTGACCTGCCGGACCTCCTGCGCCCCGGCGACGTGCTCGTCTTCAACGAGAGCCGGGTGATTCCCGCCCGCGTCATGGCCCGCAAGCCCGTCGTGAGCGCTCCAAACGGTAAGCACAGCGGCGGCGGTCAGGTCGAAGTCCTGCTGCTGCGAGAGGAGGAGGCGAACGTCTGGTCGGCTTACCTCAAGCCAGCGAAACGGGCGGGGAAGGAGTTGTGGTTGGGCGATCATCGCGCGGAAGTTGTCGGCGTTCTCGAAGACGGTGCCCGACTGCTCCGCTTCGACCATGACCTCAAGCCGCACCTGGACGAGATCGGGCGGTTGCCGCTTCCGCCGTACATTGACGCGGGCGACAGCGACGAGCGGTGGCGCGAGCGGTATCAGACGGTCTACGCCCGCGACCCCGGCAGCGTGGCGGCTCCCACGGCGGGGCTGCACTTCACGCCGGAACTTCTAGGACGGTTGGACGCGCTGGGCGTGGAGCGCCACACCCTCACCCTGCACGTCGGGGCGGGGACCTTCCGCCCTATCTCCGGGAGCGTCGCCGACCATGTGATGCACGCCGAACGCTACGCCATCGGGGGGGCGACGGCGCGGGCGATCAACACGGCGAAGGCGGAGGGCCGCCGCATCGTCGCCGTCGGGACCACGACCGTCCGGGCGTTGGAGAGCAGCGCGAACGAGGACGGGACCGTGCAGGCGGGCGAGGGCGACACCCGCATCTTCATCACACCGGGAACGCCCGTGCGGGTGCCTGATCTTCTCATCACCAACCTGCATCTGCCCGGCTCGACGTTGCTTCTCCTCGTCGCGGCCTTCGCGGGCGAGGAGAGAATCAGGGCGGCCTACGACGCGGCGCTCGCGGGGGGCTACCGCTTCTATTCGCTGGGAGACGCGATGTTGCTGGAGAGAGGCTCGTAGCTTGTGGCGTGTGGCTTGTCGAGGGCTTTTCCTACAAGCGACGAGCTACACGCCACAAGCCTTCATCAGCGTCACCATCGCCGCCTCCCGCACGAAGCCCAGCCGCGTGTTGACCGCGAGCATCGGGCGGTTGCCGCTGTGGTTGCCCGTGCGCGAGTGTGTAAACCCGCGTTCCAGGGCGGCGCGGGCGGCGGCGAGCTTGAGGGCGGAGGCGACGCCATGCCCACGCCACGCGGGCAGCACGCCCGTCAGCCCGTTGTGCAGCGTGCCAGGGCGGGTGGGGATGGGAAGGTACAGCTCGCTCACGCCCACCCACTCTCCGTCCGGCGCGACGGCGACGAAGAGGCCGACCGGATTCAAACGCTCCGCCACGCGGCGCTGCCACGTCTCGAAGGGCCACACGCTGACCTGTGTGGTGCTCGGCACGTCACGCAGCAGGGCGGCGATCAACGTATAGAGGCGGTGTTGTTGCGCCTCGTCGAACTCCCCCAACTCACTCAGGGGGCGGATAGAGAGGCCCGCCGCCCGCGCCCGCGCCTCGTAGTGCGCGAACCGGGCGAAATCCAGCGTCCGCAGATCGAGCGTGCTCATCCACATACGGTCGTGTTCGGCATAACCGCGCGCCTCGTAGAAGGGCTTCTCCCACCAGTCCTCCCGCACGCGGGTGACGAGGACGCGGGCACCGTGCGCGAGGGCCGCCGCCTCGGCGTGGGCGAACAGAGCCTCGGCAAGTGACCCGCTCGCGAGGTCCGGCAGCGTCCGCACGCTCACGTCCAGCCAGCCGGGATGCCCGTCCGAGCGTGGCACACCCGTCTCCGCGAGGCCGACGATCTCCCCACCTGACAGCGCGAGCGTGCGAGCGTGCGGCTCGTCCGGCTGCCGGGTGGCCTCCAGCCGCTCCAAGTCCTCGGCGGCGACGGGCGACTCCGGGTGGGCGATGCTCAGGAAGGCGGCGACGCGGGCCGTATCGGCGGGCGTGGCAGGCCGGAGAGTTACGCCGGGCGGCAGGGCAAGGGGCGGATGGAGCTGAACGTCCATGCGGAAGTTGAGCACGGGAGGAGGCCCGTCGTCATCTGCCATTGGGCGAGGGCAGAGGGAGGGGAGGCACCCCCACACCCCTTTGAAATCCACACTGTCCCACCCCCGCGCTCTCTATACTCCCAGCCATGACCACAGTTCCGGCCACGCCCGTTCAGAGTGGCAACCCGCTGCTGAACGTGGGGTTCCGCATCCCCTTCGACCGCATCCGCCCCGAACACGCCGAACCCGCCGTGGACGCCCTGCTCGCGGAGACGCGAGAGCGGCTGGACACCCTCGCGCGGGCGGGCGAGCGCGACTACGCCGACTTCATGGAGGGCCTCGACACGCTGACCGAGCAACTCGACACCGTGCGCGTGATCGTCTCGCACCTCGACAGCGTGGTGAGCAGCCCGGAGTGGCAGGCGGCCAAGCGCGCCATCCTGCCCAAAGTCACCGAGTTCTACACCGGCCTCACCCTCCACCCCGCGCTGTGGGCGGCGTTGAAGGGCTTCGCGGAGACGAGGGTGGCCCGCACGCTCGACCCCGTGCGTGCCCGGCACCTCAAGCTCACCCTCGACGACTTCCGCCGCGAGGGGGCCGACCTCCCCGACGACCAGAAGGAGCGGCTGCTGGAGGTCAACACCCGGCTGGCGGACGTGACGAACGACTTCTCCAGGAACGTGCTCGAATCGACCGCCGCGTGGGAGCTGTACGTGGACGAGTCGCGCCTCGCGGGTGTGCCGGAGCGCGTGCGGGACGCCACCCGCCGGGACGCGGGGGCGCATGGGCGGGAGGGCCACCGCCTGACCCTCCACCAGCCCGTCGCCGAGCCGATCCTCGTGTACGCCGACGACCGCGAGTTGCGCCGCGAGATGTGGCTTGCGCAGAACTCGGTGGGCGTGCAGGAGGGGCGCGACAACCGCCCGCTCGTGCTGGAAATCCTGCGTCTGCGCCGCGAGCAGGCCCGCCTGCTGGGCTTCCGCGACTTCGCCGACTACGTGCTGGAGGACCGCATGGCGGGCGGCGGCGACACGGCGCTGGGCTTCGAGCGCGACATGGAGGCCCGCGTCCGCTCCTTCTTCGAGCGCGAGAATGCCGAGCTGGAAGCCTTCTACCGCGAGCAGGCCGGGCCGGACGCCCCCGCGCTGGAGGCGTGGGACGTGAGCTACTGGGCAGAGAAGCAGCGGCAGGCGAAGTACGACTTCGACGAGGAGGCGCTGCGGCCCTACTTCGAGATGGACCGTGTGCTCGCGGGCATGTTCGAGATCGTGAACCGCGTCTTCGGCATCACCGTACGCGAAGCGCAGGCCCCCGGCTGGCACCCGGAGGTCCGCTACTACGACATCTCCGATGAGGAGGGCACCCACGTCGCCTCCTTCTACACCGACTGGTTCCCGCGCGACACCAAGCGCAGCGGCGCGTGGATGAACGGCTTCGTGACGGGCGGGCCGCGTGAGAAGGCCAATGGGAAGAGGGACGTTGAGCCTCATCTCGGCCTGATGTGCGGCAACATGACGCCGCCGAGCGGGGACACGCCCGCCCTGCTCTCCCTGCGTGAGGTGGAGACGGTCTTCCACGAGTTCGGCCACCTGCTCCACCACGCGCTCTCACAGGTGCCCGTCCGCAGCCTCAGCGGCACGCGCGTCGCCTGGGACTTCGTGGAGCTGCCCTCGCAGATCATGGAGAACTGGGTGACGGAGCGTGAGGCCCTCGACCTCTTCGCCCGCCACTACCAGACGGGCGAGCGGCTGCCGGACGACCTCTTCGACCGCATGGTGGCCGCCCGCAATTACCGCGCCGCGACCGCCACGATGCGTCAGCTCTCCTTCGGGACGGTGGACCTCGTGCTGCACGTGGAGTTCGACCCCGACGCGCCGGACGCCGACCCCATCCGCGTGGCGCGTGAGATCATGGGCCGCTTCTACCCGTATCCCTTCCATGAGGACTACGCCCGCATCGCGCAGTTCACCCACCTGTTCTCCAACCCGGTCGGCTACGGGGCGGGGTACTACTCCTACAAGTGGGCGGAGGTTCTCGACGCCGACGCCTTCTCCCGCTTCGCCACGGAGGGCATCTTCAACCGCGAGACGGGTCGCGCTTACGTCGACGCCATCCTCAGCCGGGGCAACAGCGCCGACGCCGCACAGCTCTACCGTGACTTCATGGGCCGCGACCCCGACCCGGAGGCCCTGCTGAAGAGGAGTGGATTAGTCGGGGCATAGGGAGGAAAGAGGGGAGGCCCGGAGTCTGGGAAAGGACTTCGGGCCTTGCTCTTGGGGTGGAGGATGGCTCGGCAGTCTATTCTCTGGGAGGGCCAGGCTCGTTCACCCCCTCCCAGCCTCCCCCCTCAAGGGGGAGGGGCAAAAAGCAAGACCTACATCCACGGATTTTTTTGGGACAGAACGGAGAAAACGACCCAGCCCCCGCCCGTCCTGGCGACTGGAAGCTGGCGACTGGCGACTCCCCTCAGCCCTCCCTCACCGCGCCGTCCACCCCAGATCGAGGTCGAGGACCGCGCCCGTCATGCCCCACGCGGCGGGGCTGGCGACGTAGCTGGCGAGGGCGGCCACGTCCTCCGGCTCTAGCAGGCGCTTGATGGCGGCGGATTCGAGGAGGACGCGGCCCTCCACCTCGGCCTCGCTCATGCCGCGCGTGCGGGCCTGGTCCTTGATCTGGTGCTCCACGAGGGGCGTGCGGACGTAGGCGGGGCAGATGGCGTTGACGGTCAGCCCCTGCTCGCCCGCCTCCAGCGCCGCCGTGCGCGTCAGGCCGATCAGCCCGTGCTTGGCGCTGATATACGCGGCCTTGAAGGGGCTGGCGACGTGCCCGTGGATGCTCGCCACGTTGATGATGCGGCCCTGCCCGGAGCGGGTGAGGTGCGCCCACGCGTACTTGCTGAGCAGGAAGGGCGCGGTGAGCATGACGTGGAGCATGGCGTCCCACGTGTCCTCCGGAAACTCGGCCACGGGCGCGATGTGCTGGAAGCCCGCATTGTTCACGAGCACGTCCAGCCCGCCGAGCGTGGCGACCGTTTCCTCCACCGCCCGCGCGCATTCGGAGCGCCGGGTCAGGTCGCCGGGGATAAAGGCCAGGCCGTGCGCCGAGGCCGTCTCGCGGGCCTGCGGGCGGTCGAGGTCGAGGACGGCGACGCGCAGACCGTCCGCTTGCAGCCGCCGCGCGATGGCGAGGCCGATGCCGCTCGTGCCGCCCGTGACGAGGGCCGCGCGTGTTTCCGTGTGGGTCATGGAGGGGAGTTTAGGGAGGGGGCGTCACGGGGCGGTTTCAGTGGGGAGGGGAAGGGATGGCTGATGAGGGGGCGGTTCTCGGTTGGGTCACTGGGTCGCCCCCTCACCCCGGCCCTCTCCCACCAGGGGAGAGGGAGAAACGCTCAAGGCCCTTCCTCCACTGTGGCGTCCGACTCCGCCTCATCCCTCAATCCGCATCCCTCCCATCAGCGCCTGACGTAGCCCCTCCGTTTCCGGCAAGGGCGTCAATCCAAGCTCGGCGAGGGCCGCGCGCAGGGCCGCGTAGGTTCGGGCGGCGGCGGCGGGGTTGGCGCGGGCGTGGTGGGCGCGCATCAGGGCGCGGGCGGCGGGTTCGTGGGCGGGGTCGAGGTCCAGTGCGCGGGCCGAGAGCCGGGCGGCGAGGTCGGGGCGGGCCGTTCTGAGGGCGTGGTCGGCCTCCGCCGCCAGCGCCTCGGGGAGCAGGGCGGCGTGGCGTTCGGCCTCGGCCTGCACGGCGGCGAGGTCGCTGTCGGCCACCCCGCCCGGCAGCGCGAGAAGGGCTTCGGCGCGGGCCGGGGTGCCGGGGGCGGCGGCGAGGTGTCGGCGGGCCTCCCACAGGTCCACCCCCAGGTCGGGGCCGCCGCGCAGCCGCAGCCAGTCGCCGCGCTCCAGAAAGGTGCCGCTCGCCACGCCCTCCTCCAGCACCTGCCCCAGCGCGTGCAGGGTGACGCGAAAGTTGCGCTCGCCGACCTGCGGGTCCGCGCCGGGAAAGAGGGCCTCCTGCGCGGCCTCACGCGGCAGCCCGTTCTCGTGAACGGCGAGGAGCGCAAGCAGGTCACGGGCGCGGGCGCGGCCCCACTCGCGCGCCGGGCCACCGTCCCGCGTCACGGCCACCCGGCCCAGCACGTGCACCCGCACGTTCACGCCGGGCACCTCGTCCGGGCTGGGCAGGTGTCCGTAGCCGAGCGCGTGGGCGACGGACAGGAGCGCGGCCCCCCTATCGGGAGTGTGAGCGGCGAGGCGGGCGAGCAGGGCCGCGCGGGCCGCCCGCGTCCGCGCCGGGGAGAGCAGCGAGCGCCGGGCGAGCAGAAAGGGGAAGGAGACGACGGCATGGGCGGCCTCGGGCGCGTCGTCCACCTCACCGGTCGCCGCATACACGGCCAGCGCCGCCGCCCCCACCCCGAAGGCGTCGCCGCAGGCTGTGAAAACCTCCTGAGTCGCGCGCAGGCCCGGCAGCGCCCCCGCCGCGTCCCCCCCGTGCAGTCGCCCCAGCGCCGCCGTGAGCCGCGTCAGCCCCTCCACGTAGCGGTCGCCTCCCGCGTGGGTCAGGGCGCGGGCCTCGTGGTCGGCGGCGGGGGCCGGGTGGCCCGCCCGCGCCTCCAGGTACGCCAGCCCCAGGCGCGGCTCGACCTGGAGGCGGGGCACCACGTCCTGCGCGAGCGTCAGCGCCTCCTCGTAGGCGGCCCGCGCCTGCCCGAAGCGTTCTGCCGCCACCTCCGCGTGGCCCAGCCGGGCGAGGGCGAGCGAGCGCACGAAGCGGCTCTCCAGCCGCTCGCCCTCGGCCAGCCCCTCGCGGGCGCGGCGGGCGGCCTCCCCCGGCTCACCGAGAACCGCGTGGAGGAAGGAGGCGAGGAGCAGCCCCTCCCGGTGGTTCTGCGCCGCCCGCGCGCCCCCCGCCTCCCCGCGCGCGGCATGGAGGGCGAGGGTGAGGGCATCCTGAAGACGGCCCGACCGCAGCGTGTAGCGTGCCCCCGCCGCGAGTTCCGGGTGCAGGGCGAGCGCCCGCGCGGGGTCCCCCGCGTTGAGGTGGTTCTCCGCCCGCATCTGTTCCACCCGTGCCGCCTCCTCCCCGCCTGCCAGCGCCGCCGCCATGTCCAGCGGTCCCCAGGCGAGGTCGGGCTGCACCGTGTCGAGCGCGACCTGCGCCTCCCCGAGGGCACGCGCCAGCGGCTCCGCCCGCGCATAGGCCGCCAGCGCCTCCACGTACCGCGACCCCAACCGCAGGGCGTCCCCGGAGAGGGCGTGGAGGGCGGGCGTCCACGCGGCCCCCGGCAGCCGGGCGAGACTGCGCTCCACGAGCGTCACCCGGCCCCCGTCCAGCCAGCGGCCCCCGTGTCCGGCGAGGAGTTCGGCGGCCCGCGCCGTGTTCCCCGCCCCGAGGTGCGCGGCGAGTGCCCGCCGGGGCCGTCCCGTCCGCTCGAAATAGGCCGCCCCCCGCGCCGCGATCTCCCGCGCCTCGCCGGGGGTGAGCAGGCCGCGCAGGTGCGCCCGCAAGAGTGGGTGGGCGCGGTAGCTGTCGCCCGTGCGCGTCAGGAAGGTGCCGCCGCTCGCCAGCGCCCCCAGCAGCGTGCCCGCCTCCCGCTCGCCCAATTCCCCCGGCCCCAGCACGTCCGCCCCCAGAACATCGGTCAGGAGGTCGGGCGTCAGCTCCTCGAAGACGCTGCCGCGCGTGAGCAGCGATCTGAGGCTGGGGTCGAGCGGTCCCAGAACCTCCTGCGCGAGGTAGGCGAACAGGGTGCCCAGTTGCGCCTCCCCCCCGTCGAGGTCCGACAGCCCGGCGAGCCGCACCCGCCCCTGCGCCGCCGCCTGCGCCAGAAAGCGGGCCGCAATGGGCCACCCCTCCGTGACCCCGTGCGCGAGCCGCACCTCCGCCGCGTCCGCCGTCACCCCGTGCGCCGCGAGCAGTTCGGCGAGTTCGGCGGGCGTGAAGGCGAGGTCGGACGCCGAGACGCGCGTGAGGTCGCCTGCCGTCTCCAGCCGCGTCAGATCGGAATTCAGGAGCGGCGTGCGCGCGAGCAGCGCCACCCGCCCGCCCAGCAGTTCGCGTAGCACCCCTTCCGTCAGTGGCCCGGCGAGATGCTGCGCCTCGTCGAGGACGAGCAGGGCGTCCGCCGTGTCGAGCACGTCCGCCACCCGCGCCGCCACCCGTCTCGGTGCGGCCCCCGCGTCGAGGAGCGCCCCCGGCCCCTCGCCCCCCGGCAGCCCCGCCACCGCCACCGCCAGCCCCGAGGCGAGAACCTGCGGGTCGGCGTCGTCCACGTCCAGGGTCAGCCAGCACGTCTGCCCGAGGTCGGGCAGGTGGGCGGCGAGGGCGGTCGTCTTCCCGTAGCCCGCCGGGGCCACCACCATCACCACCCGCGAGGAGCGCAGCAGCGCGAGCAGCCGGGGCCGCGCTACCGCCCCCCGCACCTGCGGAGGCCGCGCCCGCCGCGAGGGAGCGTGTTCGCGCCAGTCGGTCGTCACGTGAGCCATGCTAGAGCAAGGGCCGGGAAACGGGCGGTCCCTCCGCTTACCGTCGTGCTATGTCAAGTCATGCTGCTTGAGCGTCTGGCCGAATGCCTCGCCTAGGCGGAGGAGTTCGCCCCAAAGTACGATGTGGCCTCACTCCAGGCACGGGTTGAACTGCCTCCCGATGACGTGGCGAGTTGGGACGCCTTGCTCTCCGGGGCACCCGCTTTCATCCACCGGAGCGAGGGGTTAAGGGCAGCGGCGCGGCCATTGACGGACGGTTTCTCGGGGATGCCCGATGCCGCTGAACTCGAACGATTCTTCGACCTGCGGCGGCAACTGTTGGGGCAAGCCCCAGACGAACAGACGTTCACATTTGCCCGGCGGGAGTTGGCTCGTCCGCGAGCCTTGCTCATTGTTGATCCCGATTCGTCGTTGTCTGATGGGGCCGCGCGTGTGGCAAGCAGTGGTTACATAGACGATAACAACATTCCACCGTGGGACACCTGGTTGATGGTTGTGCCGCCTCTGCTCGCCTCAAGTGGCTCGTCCGGTTTGTTGTGCTGGGTGCCGGAGTGGGCGGCAGATTTAATCAACGAGGGGATTTATGTCAACCCAGAGGCTTGTCTGTCTTGGGCTGAGATGCAGGGCGAAACGCTGACGTTCCTGGGTTGGGGAGAGGAGTGGAGAGTGTAGAGTTGTTCCTCACAACCCCAGCAGCGCCCCCACCACCGCCGCCCCCAGCACCACCACGGCGCTGTTCGCCCCCGTCCGCCACAGCAGCAGGAAGGCGACCCCGGCAAGGAGCGCGGCGGGCCAGGAGGTGACGGACGTGCGCCCCAGCACGAGCGCCCCGGCGAGGATGACCCCACCGCCGAAGGGCAGCAGGGCATTCCGAAACGCAACGACCCACGGGTGCTTGTTGTGCCGCTGCCACACGAGGGCGACCACGGCGCTCAGCAGGGCGGTCGGGCCGTAGAAGCCGAGGGTGGCGGTCAGGGCACCGGGCAGCCCGGCGGCGGCGTACCCGTAATGCGTGACCGCGAGCATATTCGGCCCCGGCATGAGTTGACCCAGCGCGAAGCCGTTCGCCAGCGTCTGCGCGTCGATCCAGCGGTGGTGCAGGACGAGCGCCCGCTCCAACTCCGCGACGTTCGTGCCGCCGAAGCTGATGAGGCCCAGCCGCGCGAAGGCGAGGAGCAGTTCGGCGAGGTTGACGGGGGCATCGGTCATGCCTTCTCCGAGTTGGGCCGGGGACGGTGGATGAGCAGCCCCACCCCCACCAGCGCGAGCAGCACGGGCAGCAGGTCCAGCCGCAGCACGCCGAGCGCGAGGAAGGTCAGGGCGGTCAGCACCGGGCCACCCCGCACGCCCCACCCCACCCGTACGACGGGGAGCGCGGCGGTCAGCAGCACCGCGAGCGCCGCGCACGCCGCCCCACGCAGGCCGCTTTGCACGGCGGGTGGCAACCCCCCAGCCTGCCCCAGCGCCACCGCACTCACGGCGAGCATGGCGACGATGCCGGGCGTCAGCACTCCTATGGTGCAGGCGAGTGCCCCCGCCCGTCCCGCCAGCCGTGCCCCCACCATCGCCGCGAGATTCACGGCGTTCGGCCCCGGCGTGAGCTGCGCGAGGGTGTAGGTCTCCGCGAAAGCCTCGTCCGTCATCCAGCCGCGCGAGGTGAGCGCCCGGCGCGTGTGGGCGGGCAGCCCCCCGCCGATCCCGGCCAGGGCCACGACCACGAACATCCGCGCGAGGGCGGACGGGGTGGGGGAGGCGGCGGGAGAGGTGGTAGGGTTATCCCCCGAACGGGCGCGCGTCATGCCCGGAGGGTACGCCCCAGCCGGGATTTTATCCGTGACTGTCGGGGGAACAGCCGCGCACTCAACGCACAGAAGGGCGGGTCGGGGCGCAGGCCGCTCAGGAGCGGGCGACTTCCCGCCTCCCACCCGTGTCGCCCTTATTCCGTCCGCCGGGCGAGTGGGCCAGCCAGATCGTGTGGTGGGCACCCTTGCCGGGGCGGGCGCGGGCCGTGCGGACCTCGACCCCAAAGCCCGCCCGTCGCAGCCGGTTCGTGAAGCGGGGGTCCGGGGTGGCCGACCAGACGGCGAGTATGCCGCCGGGCCGCAGAGTTTGTCGGGCGGCAGCCAGGCCCGCCGGGGAGTACAGCCAGTTGTTCTCCCGGTGCGTCATCCCCTCCGGGCCGTTGTCCACGTCGAGCAGCACGGCGTCGAAGGCGGCCCGCCGCGTCCTGAGCAGGTCGGCCACGTCGCCCACATGCACGCGCGTGCGGGGGTCCTCCAGCGGGCGGCCTGCGCAGTCGCCGAGCGGGCCTCTGTTCCACTCCACGACCTCCGGCACGAGTTCGGCGACCGTCACGACGCCCCGTGGCCCCAGCGCCCCCAGCGCGGCGGCGAGCGTGAAGCCCATCCCCAGCCCGCCGACGAGCACCTGCGGGTCCGGGCGGCCCGCGATAGCGGCGCAGGCCAGGTGCGCCAGCGCGTCCTCCGAGGCGTGCTGGCGGCTGTTCATCAGCTCGCTGACGTACCCTGAAATTTGAATCGAGAACTCGTCGCCGCGCCGGTGGAGGCACAGGGAATCGGTGCTGCCGGGAATGGGCGCGCGGGCGAGGAGAACCCAGGGATTCACGCGCGCTCCGTGGCGAAGGACGGGAGGGGCAACGGGCGTCGGGTCAGGGGCATCGGGTGAATCTACCGGCTACGGGAGGGAAAGAAGGTTCCCGAACCTCCCCGCCGCGCCTATCCTCGCCCAGCCGCTCCGCAGGCGACCGAAGCAGGAGGAAACGTGGAGTCGGTGTTGTCCCTGGCGACTGGCCGCTGGCGACTGGCGACCCCCTGAAGTCCGACCCCGCCATTTCACCTATTCGCTTCCACCCGGAGCGCCTTACCCTGTACCTCAGATGACCACTTCCACACCGGACGCCAGCGTGCGCGTCCGCGACCTTCGCAAGAGTTACACGGTCCACGAGAAGGAGCCGGGGTTCCTGGGCAGCCTGCGGTCCTTCGTGAAGCGTAAAAGCCATGAGGTCGAGGCCGTGCGCGGCGTGTCCTTCGACCTCGAACCCGGCGAGGTGGTCGGCTTCCTGGGACCGAACGGTGCGGGCAAGACGACGACGCTCAAGATGCTCTCCGGCCTGCTGCACCCCTCCGGCGGCGAGGCGCGGGTGGCGGGTTTCGAGCCGCGCCGCCGCGAGACGGCCTTTCTCAAGGGCATCACCCTCGTCATGGGGCAAAAGCAGCAGCTCATCTGGGACCTGCCCGCCCTCGACTCCTTCCTCGTCAATCAGGCGATCTACGAGATCAGTGACGCGCAGTACCGGGCGACGATGGCCGAGTTCACCGAGGTCCTGGGGCTGGAGGGTATCCTCAAGAAGCAGGTCCGCAAGCTCTCGCTGGGTGAGCGGATGAAGTGCGAACTCGCCGCCGCCCTGCTCCACCGCCCACGGGTCCTCTTCCTCGACGAGCCGACCATCGGCCTCGACGTGAACATGCAGGAGAGCGTGCGCGCCTTCATCCGCGACTACAACGAGCGGTACGGGGCGACCGTCATCCTGACGAGCCACTACATGGCCGACGTGACGGCGCTCGCCCGCCGCATCCTCGTGATCGACCGGGGCGAACTCGTCTTCGACGGCGACCTCGCCCACCTCGCCGCGCAGGGGAGCGGGGGCAAAACGGTCCGCCTCCAACTGCGCCGCCCCGTTACCGCTCCCCAGCTCGCCCGTTACGGCGACGACGTGCGCGTGGACGGCCTGAGCGCCGAACTCACCGTCCCCCGCGCCGAGGTCAGCACCCGCGCCGCCCGCCTCCTCGCCGACCTCGACGTGGCCGACCTGACGGTGGAGGACCCGCCCATCGAGACGGTGATGGCGGCGCTGTTCGGGCGGGGGCGGGAGGTGGAACGTGTGTAGGCGTGTGGCGCGTGGCCTGCGGCTTGTAGAAAAAGACGGGTTCCTCCACAGGCGACAAGCGACGGTCCATAGGCGGGCCGGGGTCACGCCATGACCGCCACCGTGAAAAAACTCCGCACCCTCTTCGCCACCCAGTTCGCGGAGATGACCGAGTTTCGCGCCGAGATCGTGATCTGGATGCTCTCGGGCACGCTCTCGCTCGTGATGATGCTCGTGTGGATGGCGCAGGCGGGGAACGCACCGGGCGGGCAGATCAACGGGTACAGCTCCGCCGAGTTCGCCACGTACTTCCTCTCCACCTGGCTCGTCTCGCAACTGATGGTCGTGTGGGTCGCATGGGAACTCGATATGGACATCCGGCAGGGCACCCTCTCGCCCAAGCTGCTGCGTCCCCTCGATCCCCTCTGGATGTGGTATGCCGGGCACCTCGCCGAGCGGGTGGTGCGCTTTCCCGCGCTGATCGCGTTCGTGTGCCTGTTCGCGTGGCTGGCGGGCGCGCAGTTCACAGCCGACCCCTGGGCCTACCTCGCCGCGTTCGGCCTCGCCTTCCTCGGCTTCAGCGCCCGCTTCCTGTGGGAGTACGTCATCGGCCTCCTCGCCTTCTGGACCGAATCCAGCACCAGCTTTCAGGAGGTCGTGTGGCTCGTGTACGCCGCGCTCGGCGGCATGTTCGCGCCCCTCGCCTTCTACCCGGAATGGGTGCAGCGCGTCGCCGTCTGGACCCCCTTCCCCTACATGCTCGGCCTCCCCGCCCAACTCCTCGCGGGCAAGGCCACGCTCAGCGACGCCGGACGCGGGGCGCTGGTGCTGCTCGGTTGGCTCGTCGTCTTCGGCCTGTTGCGCCTGATCGTGTGGCGGCGGGGGCTTAGGAAGTATGGGGCGGTGGGGGCGTGAGGCGTGGAGCACGTGGCTCGTGGCTTGTAGAGGAGGCCCCCCTCTTTTTCCACAAGCCACAATCCACAGACCACAAGCGCATCGAAGGTGCCCAGTGACCCGCTACCTCCGCCTCATCCGCATCTTCACGGGCGCGACGCTCTCGGCCCAACTGGAATACCGGGCGAACTTCATCGGGGCCGTCCTCGCCTCGCTGGGGGAGGTGGGCGTGGCGCTGCTCGGCATCGCGGTGCTGTTCGGGCAGCCGGGCACGACCGCCGTGGGCGGCTGGTCCTTCCACGAGGCGCTGCTGGTGGTCGGCCTCTTCACCCTCACCGAGGGCTTCATCAGCGTCTTCATCCAGCCCAACCTCTCCAAGATCGCGGAGGCGGTGCGGACGGGCAGCATGGACTTCACGCTGCTCAAGCCCATCGACGCGCAGTTCGGCATCAGCACCCGCCACCTCAACGTCCTGCGCGTGACCGACCTCCTCATGGGAATGGGGCTGACCGTGTACGCCGCCTCGCACCTCACTGTCACCCCCCTCGGGGTGCTGGGGGCCGCCCTGCTGTACGTCTCCGCGCTCGTCATCGTGTACTGCATCTGGCTGGTGCTGTCCACGACGGCCTTCTGGTTCGTGAAGACGCAGAACGTGACCGAGCTGTTCAACGGCGTGTTCGGCGCGGCCCGCTTCCCGGTGACGGCCTTTCCGGTGCCCGTGCGCGCCTTCCTGACCTTCGTGGTGCCCATCGCCTTCATCACGACCGTGCCCGCGCAGGCGCTGACGGGGGAGCTGACGCCCGCCCTGGCGCTCGCCTCGCCGCTCGTGGCCGCCGTGTTCTTCGTGGGCGCGCGGCTCTTCTGGCTGAAGGCGGTGGGGAGCTACACGAGCGCGAGCAGTTGAGAGGTTGGAACAGACTCACTCCTCGGCGGGCGGGGTGCCATTCTGGTGCCCGTAATTCCGCCGCACCATCGCGTTCCCCCTCCTCATCCCCAGCCGCTCGTAGAAGGGCACGAGGTCGTCGTCGCAACTCAGGTCCACGGCGTACAGGTGCTCCAATTGCCCGAGGAGGTGCTGCATGAGCGCTGTTCCCAGCCCCCGGCCCCGGTATTCGGGCCGCACCTCCAGCATCGGAATGAAGGCGGTGAGCATGCCGTCGCTGATCGCCTGAGCGATGCCGACGACTCGCCCCTCACCGTCCAGAGCGAGGGAAACGCGATAGGACGCGATGAGGAGGCGGTGAAGTGTCTCCGGGCCGGGTGGGTTCGGCCACCCCTCGAAAAAACCCGAAGTTGGGCGGGGCCGATGCCTTCCAAGCTGGTGCGAAGTTCCATCCTTCCAGCTTCGCTTGTGCGTTCCTCACGGCGCGTCCGCCATCTGGCGCAGCAGGACGCCCCGGCCCCAATTCGGGCTAGATTCCTGAGCATGACCTTACCCGGCCCCACGCCGACCGCCACACCCATCGGGGACGCCCCCACGCCCCGCCTGTTCACCCCCCTGAAGCTGCGCGGCCTGACCCTTCCCAACCGCGCCGTCGTCTCGCCCATGTGCATGTACTCCTCGAAGCACGGGCTGGCGAACGACTTCCACCTCGTTCACCTCGGCCAGTTCGCGCTCGGCGGCGCGGGCCTGATCTTCACCGAGGCAACCGCCGTCTCCCCGGAGGGCCGCATCAGCCCGGAAGACCTCGGCCTGTGGACGGACGAGCAGATCGTGCCGCTGGGTCACATCACCGACCTCGTGCATCGGTACGGCGGGCTGATCGGCGTGCAACTCGCGCACGCGGGCCGCAAGGCGAGCACCTATGCCCCGTGGCGTGGGCGGGGCGCGGTGCCGGTGGAGGCGGGCGGCTGGCAGGTCGTCGGCCCGAGCGACGAGCCGTACAACGCCGCCTACCCGCACCCCGTCGCCCTGAGCGCCGAGGACCTCCGCCGCGTGACCGCCGACTTCGCCGCCGCCACCCAGCGCGCGCAGATGGCGGGCTTCGACGTGGTGGAGGTCCACGCGGCGCACGGCTACCTGCTGCACCAGTTCCTCTCGCCCCTCGCCAACCTCCGCACGGACGAGTACGGCGGGAGCTTCGAGAACCGGACGCGCCTGCTGCTGGAGGTCGTGCGGGCGGTGCGCGGCGTGTGGCCGATGCACCTGCCCCTCTTTGTCCGCGTCTCCGCAACCGACTGGGCACCCGGCGGCTGGGACGAGGAGCAGACGGTGGCGCTGGCACGGCTCCTACGCTACGAGGGCGTGGACGTGCTGGACGTGAGCAGCGGTGGCCTCACGCCGGTTCAGCAGATCACCCCCGGCCCGCTGTATCAGGCCCCCTTCGCCGCCCGTGTCAAGGCGGAGGTGTCCGACCTGCACGTCATGGCCGTGGGCATGATCGACACACCCGCCCAGGCGGAAGGTCTCTTGCAGGAGGGAACCGCCGACCTCGTGGCCCTCGCCCGCGCCTTCCTGCGCGACCCCCACTGGCCGCAGCGCGCGGCGCGGGAGCTGGGCATGAGTCCGGCGCTCCCGGACGTGTATGGGCGGGCGGGGTGGTAGGGGGCACCCATTTGAAACAGGAGTCTTGTCGGTAAAAGAAAACTTTATGAAGAGTGAAAAGGGACCATTGCCGAGGGGGATGAGTTTTGTCCTGAAGCCGTCCATACTCGCTCAGGCACTTGCTGAAGCTGAGCTATCCGTAGACACGCACCTCGTCCGTGGTGTGGGAGGCATCTTCTTCGACGCGCACTTCTGGCCGCCGAACGAGAACGTGGGGTACGAGAGGCTCTATGTCCGTGCAGGTGCCGTTGCCAACAGCCTGTCTCAGGCCGCACGCCTCTATGTGGAAAACACTGTCCTGCCGAAGTTGACCGCTTGGCTTGCCGACATCCTGGCCCTCCCGGTAGCCTCGCCCATCCGACGTGAGAAACAATATTTCAGGGTTGATCTGCCCGAACAGCTCGGCGGTTAAAGCTCGTCAACTCGTCTCCATCCGCCCGTCCAGCAGATGCAGCACCCGGTCCGCCCTCCCTGCCAGCCGCTCGTCGTGCGTCACCATCAGCACCCCGGCGCTGTCCTCCCGCGCGAGATCGATCAGGAGGCCCGCGATCACCTCCGCGTTCGCCCGGTCAAGGCTGCCCGTCGGCTCGTCGGCGAGGATGACGGCGGGCCGGGTGGCGAGGGCGCGGGCGACGGCGACCCGCTGACGCTCGCCTCCGCTGAGGACGCCCGGCAGCGCCCGCTCGCGCCCCCCCAGCCCTACCCGGTTCAGCAGGGCGAGGGCGCGTTCCGTGCCGTCCTCCCCGGCCAGCCGCGCGGGCACGAGGACGTTTTGCCCCACGGTCAGGTCCTCCAGCAGGTAGTGGTGCTGGAACACCAGCCCGACGCGCCCCGCCCGCCGGATCGCCCGCGCCTGCGTGCCCAGCGTGTCCACCCGCTCGCCCGCCCACCACACCTCGCCTGCCTGCGGCGTGTCCAATCCACCGAGGAGGTGGAGCAGCGTGCTCTTGCCGCTGCCGCTGGGACCGGTCACGGCGACGACCTCACCCGCGCCGACGTGCAGCGAGACGCCGTGCAGCACCGTCACCGCGCCGAAGCCGTGGCGCACCTCCCGCGCGAGGAGGGCCGGGGCCAGCGTGGGAGGGGAGGGGGCCGGGTCGGTCACGCGGGGCACTGTAGCGCAGCGGGCGGGCCGGACCGGGAGCGTTCGGAGTGGGGCGGTGGGCGCTGACTGGGGGCGAGAACGGGAGGCTCAGGCCCGCGCCTCTCCCGCGCTCACTCGACCTCCTGCGAACGTGGGCGTTAGGAAGTGCAGGAGGTCGAAGGCAGAAGGCGGGGGCACGCGGTATCGGCCTTCTGCTCTCCACAACGTTCGCAGGAAGTCTGCTGCCCCACCTCACCCGCCGCCCCTCACGACCGTGCCGGTTCACGGAGTGGACGACCACAGGGGACGTGGAGCTATTTCTTTTGCCCCTCCCCCTTGAACGCTTGATGTGAATGAGGAACTAAGCGTGCCGAATGTGCTTTTTGCTCCCTCTCCCCCTGCGGGAGAGGGCTGGGGAGAGGGGTGACGAGCAATGCTCGTCCTGTTGCCAGACGGCAAGAACGCTTCTTTTGCCTAATCGGTAACTCACATCAGGCGTCCCCTGGGGAGGGGTTGGGACTGGCACAGCTCCGCAGCAGAGGGGGTGAGCGGGCGGGGCGTTGCCGGTGAAAAGGATCATCAGTTCCCGTGGTCATCCACAGGGAACCTCACCGCACGACCACCTCTGCAAGGGCTACCTCGACCGCCTTCGCCCGTGGGGCAGCGTCCGCCTCGCTCCGAATGAGGCGGGCGAAATCCGGGCGGGTGAAGACGCGCATGCCCGCCTCCACCACCTCGGGGTCGAACTGGGTGCCCGCGTGCCGCCGCAACTCGGTTAGGGCCTCCTGGGGGGTCCACGCCTTCTTGTAGGGCCGCTCGCTCGTCAGGGCGTCGAACACGTCGGCGACCGAGACGATGCGGCCCGTGACCGGGATGCTGTGCCCGGCCCTGCCGTGCGGATAGCCCCCGCCGTCCCAGCATTCGTGGTGCGACTCGGCGATTTCCTCGGCCATCCTGAGCAGGCGCGAGTGCCCGCCCGAGAGGATGCGCCCCCCGATCAGGGTGTGGGCCTTCATGCGCTCGAACTCCTCCGGGGTGAACTTGCCCGGCTTGAGGAGGATGGCGTCGGGAATACCGATCTTGCCCACGTCGTGCAGCCGGGCGGCGATGCGGAGCAGGGCCACGTCCCCCGGCGGCAGCCCCAGCTCCTGCGCGATGAGGGCCGAGACGTGCCCCACCCGCCAGGTGTGCTCGCCCGTCAGGTCGTCGCGGTACTCGGCGGCCACGGCGAGGCGGGTCACGATCTCCACCTGCGCCTGCTCCAGCTCGTGCGTGCGCTCGCGCACCAGGGCCTCGGCCTGCTCGCGCGCCGTCTCGGCGACCTCGCGCTCTATGCGCTGGACCTCGGTCTCGTGGCGGGCACGCTCCACGTCGAACTGGGCGCTCAGCTCGCTCGTCTTCCTGTCGCTCTCCTCGTTGAACAGGGCGCGCTCGGCCTCGTGATACCGCTCGTGGTGATGGAGCGCCCGCTCGAAGTCGCCCGCCCGCTTGTGGACCCCCGACAGGGCGCGGTGGACCTCGAAGACGTGCTTCTTGTGGTCGGCCTCCTGCGCGAGCGTCAGGGCGCGTCCCAGCGAGTCGAGGGCGGCGGGCAGGTCGCCGAGCCGCGCCTGCACCTGCCCGAGGTGGTTGAGGGCGTCGAGTTCGCCCTCCAGGTCCTCGATTTCCTGGGCGATGGTCACGGCCTCCGCGTGGGCGGCGGCGGCCTCCCCCAGTTGCCCGCGCCCGGCGAGGAGGCTCCCCAGCCCGTCGAGGGCCGAGAGTTCGCCGGGCCGGTACTGGAGGGTCCGGGAGAGGTGCAGGGCCTCGCGGAAGGAGAGTTCGGCCTCCTCGTGGTCGCCGGTCTCCTCCTGCACCATCCCGATATTCAGGGTGGCGTTCGCCTCCAGCAACCGGTCCTCCCGCTCACGCGCCGTCCGCAGGGCCTCCTGAAAGTAGGTCAGAGAGACCGGCGGTTCCCCGATCTCCAGATACAGCAGCCCGAGGTTGATGAGGACGATGCCCTTCGTCTTCTCGTTTTGCACCGCGCTCTTGAGCAGATGGTAGGACCGCGTGAGGTTGGTCAGGGCGTCGGGATAGGCCCCCAGGCTGATCTGGAGGACGCCGATGTTACACAGCAGGTTGGCCTCCTCCGCCCGGTTGTTCAGTCGGCTGTGAATCTCCAGCGCCTCCTTCAAACAATCCAGGGACCGGGTGTAGGCCCCGTTGCGGTGGGAGACCCCGGCCAGCAGGTTGAGAATACGGGCCTCCGAGGCGTCGTCGTGGTCCTGCCGGGTGAGGGTGAGGGCGGTTTCCAGATGGTGTTCCGCGCTGGGAATCTCGCCGAGCTGCAAGAAGAGTCGGCCCAGCGCCTCCAGCGTCTCCCGCTGCCCGGCGTGGTCGCCCAGCCGCCCGAAGTGCCCCAGCGCCTCCTGAAAGCAGGCCAGCGCCCGCTCGCCGTCCTGGCGCTCGGCGTGGGCCAGACCCTGGAGGTGGGCGGCGCGGGCGGTCTTCGTCAATATCGCGGTCAACTCCTGGTCGGTGTTCGGGGACGCCGGGGACGAGGTGTTGGCCTCGCTCAGGGCCACCTCCCGCGCCTGGAGGTCGGCACCACCCGCGTTTTCCAGACCTCCAGAGGAATTCATCACGGGTCCATGTTCGTCCTCACGACCTTTCGGGGGTCTTACAGGCCGGAGGTCCGGGCGTTCATCCTCGGCGGGGAGGGGGGAGGGCCGCCCAATGCCCAATGGAAGAAGACGGGGCAAGAAGCTCTCCCCGTCCTCACGTTGATCGACGCGTTAGGACTTGACGATGTTCTTCAGGGCCTGTTCGAGGTCCAGGCTGCGCTTGCCGAGCTTGTCCTTGTAGGCCTGGTTCATCCCGTTGTTGTAGGGGTCGGTGCCGTTCTCGGCCATCTTCTTGGTGACGTCGTGGATGGGCACGGCCAGCGTCTGACCACGGGCGAGCGCCAGACCGCCCGCGACGATGGGGGCCGCCATCGAGGTGCCGCTCCAGGCCACCAGAAGGCCGCCGGGACCCGCCGTGTAGATGTTCTCGCCGGGGGCGCTGAGTTCCACGTCGGAGGCGTAGTTGGCGAAGGTGGACTTGATGTGGGAGCTGTTGACGCTGGTCACGCCCAGGCTGTAGTCCCCCGACGAGCCCTCGTCCGCCTGGGCGGCAGGGTAGGTGATCGTCCTCGCGTTGTCGTTGCCCGCCGAGGCCACGACGAGGATGCCCTTGCCGGTGGCCGCCTTGATCGCCGTCTGGATGGCCGTGGACGGGGTGGTGCTGCCCAGGCTCAGGTTGATGACCTGGGCACCCTTGGCGACGGCGTGGCTGATCGCGCTCGCCACATGGTCCGTGTCGCCCGCGCCGTCCGAATCCAGCACGCGGATGGGCAGGATGGTCGCCAGGGGCGCGACCTGCAGGACGATCCCGGCGACCGCCGTGCCGTGGCCGTACCCGCCGACGCCGAGCGTGCCGACCTCCTCCGGCACCGCGTCGTTGCCCACGTAATCCTTCCACTCGCTGGCGGGTGCCAGGCTGCCGATGAAGGCGGGGTGGTTCAGCTCGATGCCGGTGTCGATGACGGCGACCTTCACGCCCGTGCCCAGCTTGGGCGCGAGAAGGTGGGCGGCCTCCAGCCTGATCTGCTTGAACGCGGTGGTGTTCTCCGGGACGAGGGAGTAGGTCCCGCCCGCCCACATGCTGCGTGCCCCCCCGGCCCACATGCTCCGGGCACCGCCCGCCCACATGCTGCGCGCCCCCCCGGCCCACATGCTGCGTGCACCGCCCATTCGGGCGAGGGCACCCGCCTTGAACGTGTCGCGGTTCGGCTCGACGACGATGCCCCGCGCGGCCAGAGCTTGCAGGTTCTGGGCCTGCACCTTCCCGCCGTCCAGGCCCACGAGGGCGAACTCCGTGTCCAGGTGAGTGACGGTGCCGCCGTAACGCGCCTCCAGCGTCTCCCGCGTGTCGCCCGCGAGAACGGGCACGCTCATGATGTGGGTGGGGCGGGCGGCCTCCGCCTGGGCCGTCGGGGTGGTGGAGGCCTGGTTGCAGCCCACGATCAGCGCCGCCGTGCACAGGGCGAGGGCGGGGTTGAGTAGGTGACGTACCTTCATGTTGCTCCTTTCTGGAAGTGGGCGAGGCCGCCTTCCACCCCGCGAACGGCGTCGGTGGACGTGGCCGGCAGACTGTCCCTCTTCGCCGACATGCTGGCCGAGTGCGTTTGAAGGTTTTCTTACATGAAGCAACGTGAAGAACCTCATACCCGCTCATCCCCCGGCAGGCCCAGCTCTGGGTGGGAGAGGATCACGGTGCGGGCGGGCCGATGCTCTAGCATGGGAGGCGATGGCGCGGCTGGACGATCTCCTCTCCTCCCCACTCTTCATGAACGTTCCCGAGGACGCTGTGCGCGAGGCGGCCCGCGCCGTGACCGAGCGGACCTTTCCCCCCGGCCAGGCCCTCATCGAGCAGGACGCCGCCGGTGAGGCGCTGCACCTCATCACGCAGGGGGTCGTTCGGGTCAGCCGGGTGAGCCTCGGCACCCGCGAGCGCGTGCTGGGCGACCTGTACGCCCCCGCCGTGGTGGGCGAGACTGCCGTCCTGTCGCGGCAGGAGCGCAGCGCCACCGTCCGCGCCGTCACGGAGGTGCGGACCCTGATGCTCCACCGCGAGCATTTCGAGGTGATCTTGCGCCGTCATCCGGGCGTGCTGTGGAACCTCGCCGCGCTGCTCGCCGAGCGTGTGACCGCCCTCAACGACGAGTTGATCGCCTTCGGCCAGAACACGGAGGCCGCCCTCGCGCATATCCTCGCGCACCTCTACCGCCAGCGCCTCCGGGCGGGCGTGCCGGGTCCCGCCGAGCTGCCGCTCACCACAGCCGACCTGATGGGTCGCCTGAGCGCCAGCCGCGAGACCGTCGCCCGCGTCGTCCGGCGTTTGGAGGAGCGGGGCCTCGTCCGCGTCACCCCGCAGGGCGTCACGCTGCTGGACCTCGCCGCGCTGGAGGCGGTGTCGGTGGAGGAGGCGGACCCGGTGTGAGGTAGGGGCGTTGGGCGGTCCTGTTTTGGGGCTTGTCCTTCCTACAAAATGCCGGATGTGAGGGACAGCCTGGGTAAGAGGACGAGCGGCGCTTGGCATCCCCCGCAAGCCGTTCCTCCCGCGCTCGGTGGAACGTTCCCCCTCCTGAGCTGACCCCGCCCCGCCCATCACCCCGGCCCGTTCTCATCGGACGTTCTTCCAAAGCGTGGTAAACTTCGCACGTCAGCCAAGCGTCAGCGTACACCCCGGGTTTCTCGTCACGTACCCCGGTTGCCCGACCCTTCCCTTTACGGGAAATCACTCACGGGCAAGAGCAGGGGCGAAAGGTAGGCCACTCATGGCGGAAGTCATTCTGGAGCACATCAACAAGCGGTACGGCACCAAGCATCACGCGGTGAAGGACTTCAACCTCCACATCCAGGACCGCGAGTTCATGGTGTTCGTCGGGCCGTCGGGCTGCGGCAAGAGCACCACGCTGCGGATGGTGGCGGGGTTGGAGGACATCAGCGACGGCGTGTTGCGGATCGGCGACCGCGTGGTCAACGACGTGCCGCCCAAGGACCGCGACATCGCCATGGTCTTCCAGAACTACGCGCTCTACCCGCACATGAACGTCTACGAGAACATGGCCTTCGGCCTGAAGCTCCGCAAGACGCCCAAAGAGGAGATCGACAAGCGGGTGCGCGACGCCGCGAAGATTCTCCAGATCGAGCACCTGCTGGGCCGCAAGCCCAAGGAGCTGTCGGGCGGTCAGCGCCAGCGCGTGGCGATGGGCCGCGCCATCGTGCGCGAGCCGAAGGTCTTCCTGATGGACGAGCCGCTGTCCAACCTCGACGCCAAGCTGCGCGTGGAGATGCGGGCGCAGATTTCCCAGCTTCACCGTCGCCTCGGGGCCACGATCATCTACGTGACCCACGATCAGGTCGAGGCGATGACGCTCGGCAACCGCATCGTGGTGATGCGTGACGGGTTGATCATGCAGGTGGACACGCCCATGAACCTCTACGACTTCCCGCAGAACAAGTTCGTGGCGGGCTTTATCGGCAGCCCCTCGATGAACTTCCTGACGGCGAAGGTGCAGAACGGGGAATTCGTGCTCGGCGGCAGCCGCGTGGCCCCGATGGGACGCCTGTCGCAGAGCCTCAAGGTCTACGAGGGCAAGGAAGTGTTCATGGGCATCCGCCCCGAGCATATCGGCGTGATCGGCCACGGCCAGACGGACATTCCGCAGGGCAACAACGTGCTGCACGGCAAGGTCGTCGTCGTGGAGCCGCTGGGCGCGCAGACCGACCTGTTGATCGACGTGGCGGGGCAGACCCTGACCTCCAAGCTCGAGGGCCAGACCCTGCTGCAACCCGGCGACGATATCCAGCTCCTCGTCGATCAGACCCGCCTGCACGCCTTCGACGTGGCCTCCGAGATGGCGATTGACCGGGGCACCCCGACGGGCACGCGCGGTCAGGCCGACACCCTGGGCCTGGGCTACGAGTACGACAACGACTCGTCCCGCCGCACCGTCAACCTGGGCAGCGTCTCCGCCGACGACTGATCCACAGCGAGCAAGCAGCGCCGCCTTCCGAGTGGGGGCGGCGCTGCTTGCTCGCTGTGGAGGGAGGCAGAGGAGAGTTAGGGAGTTTTTGCCGTCTGGCAGCAGGACGAGCGTTGCTAGTCACCCCCCTCCCCAACCCTCCCCCACAAGGAGGGAGGGAGAAAAGAGCACGGCTGACACGCCCGCTTTCTCCTGCACATCAGGCGTTCAGGGGGGAGGGGCAACACAAGGCCTGAGCCGGACAAAGGGGATGCTGTGTATTTCTATACGCCCTTTCGCTGACCTTCATCCAGACGCTAGAGTGCGGCCATCGCCCACGCCGACGGACCGCCTGATACCGCTTTGGGGAGCCGTCATTTCCATTCGGAGGAAGAACCGATGATCAAGAACGCCCTGCTGGCCCTCACTGCCCTCTCCCTGCTCGCGGGTGCCGCCGAGGCGCGCACCTGGGAGGAAATCAGGCGCAGCGGTACCATCCGAATCGCCACCGAGGGGGCCTTCCCGCCCTTCAACATCCTCAAGGGCAAGGAACTGACCGGCTTCGAGGTGGACCTCGCCAACGAGCTGGCAAAGCAGATGGGCGTCAAGGTGCAGTGGGTGACACAGCCCTTCGACAACCTCCTGATCGGGCTGAATCAGGATCGCTACGACTTCGTGATCGCCAGCCACGGCATCACGCCGGAGCGGGCAAAGGCGGTCAGCTTCTCCAAGCCGCACTACTGCACGGGCGGTGCCATCGTCTCCAAGCCGGGCGGCCCGAAGACCGCCGCCGACCTGGCGGGCAAGACAGTCGCCGTGCAGGTGGGCACCACGTACCTGGAGAACGTCCGCAAGGTGTCCGGCGTGGGCGACGTGAAGACCTTCCCGAAGGACACCGACGCGCAGGCCGCGTTGCTGGCGGGCCGCACCGATGCCTGGGTGGGCGACAAGTTCACGGGCCTCGACCTCGTGAAGGCGCAAAAAGGCAAGCTCGTGCAGGGCGAGCTGTTGTTCAACGAGCGCATCGCGATGGCCGTGAAGAAGGGCAACACCTCGCTGCTCAAGGAACTCAACGCCGCGCTCGATCAGGCACTCAGCAGCGGCACCTACGTCAAGGTGAGCGGCAAGTACTTCAGCCAGGACATCCGCTGCCGCTGAGCAGATGACATGGGAGGGGGCGGTGGGCCGATCTGGTTCGCCGCCCCCTCCTCCTTTGTTTGTCTGTCTGGCTTTGTCTGTCTGGAATGGCATTTCCCGTCAAGCTCCTGTTTATGGAATGATCGGCCCAATGAAAACCCATCCGACATTACGATTCATCCCGACTGTTCAGGGTGACGGATGACGGCCCCGAAGATCCCGACCCGGCCACCGCCCGGCGGCGCGAACCTGCTGCTGTGGCTGATGGGGGCCGTCGCCGCGTTCCTGCTGCTGTTCTTCGCTATCACGCTGATCCTCCGCCAGATGCCTGACCCCATCGGTCCCCGCGCCGACCTGTTCGTGGAGGGGGCACGGATGACCCTCCAACTGACGGTGGTGAGCGGGGTCATTGGCCTGCTCATCGGCGTCTTGGTTGGCATCGCGCGGACGAGTGGGGCGTGGCTGGTGCGTGCCCCCGCCGGATTCTTCGTGTGGCTGGTCCGGGGAACGCCGCTGCTCGTGCAGATTCTGTTCGTGTACAACGCGCTGCCGCCTATCCTGCAAGCGGTCGGGCTGAATGTCCAGCTCAACGAGTTCTGGTCAGCGGTGATCGCCCTCGCCTTCAACGTGGGCGCGTACAACGCCGAGGTCGTGCGCGCGGGCATCCTCGCCATCCCACGCGGTCAGAGCGAGGCGGCTCGCAGCCTGGGCCTCAGCGGCGGGCAGACCATGAATACGGTCGTGCTGCCGCAGGCGTTGAGAATCGTGGTGCCGCCCCTCGTGAACAACCTCGTGGCGCTCCTCAAGGATTCCTCGCTCGCCTCGACCATCGCGCTGCTCGAACTCACCCTCGCCGGGTCGCGCGTTTCCAGCGAGACTTTCCAACCCATCCCTACCCTGACGACCGTGGCCGCCGTCTACCTCGCGCTGACGACAGTGATGACGCTGTTCACGGACCAGTTGGAGAAGCGGGTGAAGATCGCTACACGGTAGGGAAGTCGCCAGCGGCCAGTCGCCAGTCGCCAGCGGATGCAAATGTAGGATCAGCAAAAGCCCCCGGCCTGATGCGCTGGGGGCTTTTCTCTGGCGACTGGAAGCTGGCGACTGGCGACTCCTACGCCGTCGCCACCACCCCCGGCGGCTCGTTCCGGCTCCCCGCCTTCTGCCAGAAGTACACGACGGCGATCAGGGCGAGGGCAGCCACGTTCCAGATCAGGCCCGTGGGGATGATCAGGATGATGGACGCCACGAGCAGGAGGAGCGTCTGGAGGAGGTTCGTGCGGCGGTGCAGATACCGCAGGGTGGCCGCGCTGAAGGCGACGAGGCCGATGAAGGCGAAGAGGATCATCGGCACGGCCTCGCTCCACGGCAGGCCGCCGAGCCTGTTGTTGGCGATGAGCAGCAACGACGGGTTGAAGAACATCATGTAGGCGAGCAGGGCCGTCCGCAGTTCGTACTGGAACGCCTGCACGCCCGTCTGCACCGGATTTCCGCCCGAGATGGCGGCGGCGGCGAAGGCGGCCAGCGCGACGGGCGGCGTGGAGTCGGCCATGATGCCGAAGTAGAAGACGAACATGTGGACCGGGAGCATCTGCGCCGGGTTGCTCGTGTCCAGCCCCGCGATCCGGGCGATGATGGGCACGATCAGGGCACTCATGAGGATGTAGTTGGCGGTCGTCGGCAGGCCCATCCCCAGGATCAGGGCGATGATCTGCGCCATGAACAGCACGACCAGCATCGCGCCGAAGGCGGCGACCGCCGTGGCGTCCACACCGGGGATGAGTCCCGCGAGGCCCGCGAAGAGGCCCCGGAACGCCTCGCTCACGCTCTGCACGATGTCCGCGAGGCCGAAGCCCAGGCCCGTGATCGTCACGATGCCGACGATGATTCCGGCGGCGGCGGTGGCGATGGCGATGCCGATCATGCTTCTAGCGCCGCCCTCGAAGGCTTGCAGCAGCATCCGCCCGCCGTCCGCGAGGCCGCGCCCCACGCCGCGCCCGTCCCGCGTCGCCCGCCATGCCTCCTGCACGAACATCATGCCGATCATCAGGAAGATGGTGTTCAGCGCCACGCGCTCAGGGGTGGCCTCCGGGTTGATCGTCAGCGTGCCGATCAGGTAGCCGAGGGGAAGGATGTAGTACCAGCCCGAGAGCAGCGTCCGCCGCACGGGCGGGAGTTCGGAGCGGGGGAGACCGCGTAGGCCGAGTTTGAGCGCCTCGATGTGCGTGACGACGAGGAGAGCGCCGTAGCACAGGAAGGCGGGGATGGCCGCCGCGAGGATCAGGCTGCGGTATTCGATGTTGAGGTTCTGCGCCATAATGAAGGCCGCCGCGCCCATCACCGGGGGCATGAGCTGGCCGTTGCTGGAGCTGGCGACCTCAATGGCCCCCGCCTTCTCCGCCGAGTAGCCCACCCGCTTCATCGTGCCGATGGTGATGTTGCCGCCAGTCACGACGTTGCTCACCGACGAGCCGCTGATGATGCCGTTCAGGGCGCTGGAGACGACGCTCGCCTTTGCCGGGCCGCCGCGAAAGCCGCCCAGCAGCCCCTGCGCCACGTTCATGAACCACTCGCCCGCGCCGAGCTTGTCGAAGATCGCCCCGAACAGCACGAACAGGAAGACGATCTGCGCGGAGACGCCGATGGCCGTGCCGAAGATGCCCTCGGTGTTGGCGAACAGTTGCCCGACGATCTGCGGCCACGTCTGCCCCGCGTGAAGCTGAAGCTGCGGCCCCAGGTCGCCCCGGATCAGGCCGCGCGGCCCCGTCAGCGCATACAGCATGAACACGCCCGCCACGATGGGCATGGCGATGCCGATGGTGCGCCACGCGGCGAGCAGCAGCAGAATGACCATCGCGCTGCCCACCCACACGTCGGTGGAGGTGAGGACGCCGCCCTGCACGTTGGCGATGGCCGGGTACTGCACGATCAGGTAGACGGCGCTGCCCACGGCGACCGCCCCCAGAATCCAGTCCAGCCACGGCACGCGCGTCTGCGGTTTGCCCGACGTCTTGCGGAAGGGGAAGACCAGATACGCCAGCGCGAACGCGAACGCGAGATGCGTCGCCCGCAGGATGATGGGGTCGAGCGTGCCCACCTGCGCCGCGTACATCTGGAAGAGGCACCAGACGATGGCGAGGGCCGTCACCAGCCACGCCTGCCACCCGAACAGCTTGCGCCCGCCCGTCTCGGCGGCCTCCACGATCTCCAAGGCGCGGCGCTCGCCCTCGGTCATCCCCGCGTGGTCCAGGCTCGGGTCGCTGGATACTGGTCTTGTCGGGTCGCTCATGCCTTGCTCATCCTTTCCCTAAGAGAGAGGGCCAGCCGTCAACTCTGCGCGGCTGGCCCATTCCCGGCCCGGTGGGCGCTTAGCGGACGGTGACGCCCTTCTCGCGGAAGAACTTGACCGCGCCGGGGTGGAGGGGGGCGGGGAGGCCCTTCACGGCCTTCTCGTACGAGAAGTTGGTGGCGAGGCTGGGATGCAGCGCCTTGACCTCGGCCTCGTTGCCGAGGGACGCCTTGAGGGCCTGATACACGGCGTCGTCGCTCACGCCCGTGGTCGTGACGAGGGTCGCCTGCACGGCCACGCTGGGCACCGTGGCTCCCACACCCTTGTAGCTCCGGGCGGGGATGTTGTAGCGCACGTAGAAGGGGTACTTCTTGATCAGCGAGGACGCCTGGTTGCCGCCCACGGGCACGACCTTCACGTCCACCGTCTGCGCGATCTGCGAGATGGCGCTGGCCCCCACGCCGACCGTGTAGAAGAGGGCGTCGGCACGCTTGTCCTGCATCAGAGAGATGCCCTGGGCGGGCGATACGCGGAGCGCCTGCCCGAGGTCGTCGAAGCTGAGGTTGTATGCCTCCAGCACCTGCCGGGCCGTCTGCTCGGTGCCCGAGCCGAGATCACCGATCACGACGCGCTTGCCCTTCAGGTCCGCGATGGAGTTGATGCCCGAGTCGCGGCGGGCGATGACGTGCAGCACCTCCGGGTACAGGACCGCCATCGTGCGAATCTTGTTGTTCGCCTTGCCCTGGAAGGCCTGGATGCCCGTGCCCCGGTAGGCGTAGTACACGATGTCGTTTTGCGCGATGGCCGCGTCGAGTTCGCCCGTGGCGAGGGCGTTCACGTTGAAGACGCTGCCGCCCGTCGAGCGGGCGTTGGCGCGCA
The DNA here is from genome assembly GCF_036543075.1 of Deinococcus sp. YIM 134068. Classification (NCBI taxonomy): domain Bacteria; kingdom Thermotogati; phylum Deinococcota; class Deinococci; order Deinococcales; family Deinococcaceae; genus Deinococcus; species Deinococcus lichenicola. Next base: position 195,417 of record NZ_JAZHPF010000003.1, on the reverse strand, counting down.
CTCCGGCCCCCGCGTCGTTGATGAGCTTCGCCATGCCCGTCGCCACCGGGAAGTACACGCCCGTGGTCGAGCCGGAGCCGATGGTCAGGAAGGTGCTGCCCTGCGCGAACGCCACGGCGGCGGCACCGAGCAGGAGGACGGTCGTGATTCTCTTCATAGGAGGCTCCTTGTGGGCGACGGAAGGGCCGTTGCCCGCGTGACGGATGAGACGGAGTTTAGCATGGGGCGGGAATTGGAAGAGATTCCACAGGGGACGGGGATGGGTGGGTCCGAACTACCGCCAAGCTCCTCCGTGAGATTCCCACAGTCGAGCTTGCCGCCGACGGGTCATGATCGCTGGGATGCCCCCCGCCAACCCATTCCTGACCGGGGGTGGCCCCGTGCCCGCCCTCGGCACGGCCTACTTTTCCGCCCGCGTGCTCCGGCACCTCGCTCCCGACCTGCGCGAGCTGGCCCGGTCGGGCTTCACCTGGGTCAACTTCCCGCTGACCGAGCAGGACGTGTGCTTCGCGCCCGGACTCGCCGTGGACCTCGTGACGGCGGCGCGGGACGCGGGCCTGGAAGCCTGGCTCTCGCCCTGGGGCGTCGGTGGGGTGTTCGGAGGCGAGGGGCTGTCGGCGGTCGCACATCACGGTGCCCGCTCGCCCGCCGTGGCCGACGCCGTGGCCCGCTGGCTCGCCTGCGCCGTCGCCGCCGCGCCGGACGGCCTGTTCTGGGACGAGCCGCGCGACCGACTCGGGGGCGGGCCAATGGGGGACCTCCTGGTGGGCTGGCTGCGCGAGGGTCAATTGGCGGGGCTGACCAACCACGTCTGCTTCGAGCCGGGGTACGGCTGGCCCGATCCCGCCGTCCTCGCGGGGCGGGTGGGCAGCGTGGGCACCGATCCCTACGACTGGCAGCCCACGCCCGCCGAGCAGGCCGCCTACGTCACCCGGCACGCGCACGCACTCCGGGCCTACGCGGACGGGGCGGGATGCGCCGCCCACCTGTGGGTCCGCGCCTTCCGGGTGGAGCGGGGCCGGGCCGACCTCGCGGTGGCGGCCCTGCGCGCGGCGTGGGTCAGCGGCGCGGCCCGCGTGGGCCTGTGGAGCTACCGGGCGGGGGAGGGCCTGTCGTGCCTCGCCTCCGAGGACGCCGACGGGCTGTGGGCGCGGCTGCTGGAGGCGGTGCCGGAGACCGTGCCCGCCGTGGGGTGGTGTCCTGGGCTGGCCTGCCGTGACCACGTGAACGCCAGTTCGGGAGAGGAGTGAGGGAAAGTGGGAGAGGGCACCGCCGCCACTCGATTTTCCATTCCCCGGTAGCCTGTACACTCCCGGCATGACCCAGACCAGCACCGGTGCCCAGCCCGGCAGCACGAGTGCCCCGGCGGTGCAGCCCATCATCGTCGCCCAGGAGGTGCAGAAGCACTTCGGAACCTTCCATGCCCTGCGCGGGGTGAGCATGAGCGTGCGGCCCGGCGAGGTCGTCGTCATCATCGGGCCGAGCGGCAGCGGCAAGAGCACCTTCATCCGCACCATCAACGCGCTCGACCCCCACGACGGCGGGAGCATCACGGTGGACGGTATTCCTCTTCAGGGGGCGCGCAACCTCGACGCGATCCGGCGCGAGGTCGGGATGGTCTTCCAGAGCTTCAACCTCTTCCCGCATCTGACCGTGCTGGAGAACATCACCCTGGCCCCGATGCGTGTTCGCAAGACGGGCAAGGCCGAGGCCGAGAAGCGCGGGCTGGAGTTGCTTCGCCGCGTCGGCATCGAGGAGCAGGCGCACAAGTACCCGGCGCAGCTTTCCGGCGGCCAGCAGCAGCGCGTCGCCATTGCCCGCGCCCTGGCGATGGACCCCAAAGTGATGCTCTTCGACGAGCCGACCTCCGCCCTCGACCCCGAGATGATCAAGGAGGTGCTGGACGTGATGAAAGAACTCGCCCGCACCGGCATGACCATGCTCGTCGTCACGCACGAGATGGGTTTTGCCCGCGAGGTCGCCGACCGCATCCTTTTCTTTGATCAGGGCCAGATCGTGGAGGACACGACGCCCGAAGCCTTCTACACCAATCCGCAGCACGACCGCGCGAAGGCGTTCCTGGGGAAGATTCTGGGGCATTGAGGGAATGCGACCCGCAGTTGTCTTCTGACAGCAGGGCGAGCGGTGCTCGCCACCCCCCTCCCCAACCCTCCCTCACAAGGAGGGAGGGAGCAAAAAGTACTTCTGGGACGCTCACTTTCTATTGCAGATCAAGCGTCTCAAGGGAAGAGGGAGCAACATAGCGAAAGCTTCAGCTCTTTTTCTCCTCCCCATTGAGGGGGGAGGCCGGGAGGGGGTGAAGCGGGCCTGGCCTCCCAAAAAGCCAACCCCTCAATACCCCTTCAATCCCCCGACAACCGGGAAGCCGACCCCACCCGACGCCGAGCGGCTGAACGCTTCCTCCACACCAGCCGCACCGCGAACAACGCCGCGACGACGAGGGCGGCGACCAGCGGTGCCGTGCGGTCCTGCTTCACGCCCCACCAGTAATGCAGGGCGGCGAGGCTGACGGCGACGTAGACCAGCCGGTGTAACCTCTGCCAGCGCGCGAAGCCCAGGCGGCGCACGTCGTCCCGCCCGCTCGTCCACGCCAGGGGCACGAGAAGGAGGAGCGCTGTGAGGCCGACCGTGATGAAGGGCCGCTCCAGCACGTCCGCGAGGACAACGCCGGGCGCAAAGGCGTGGTCGAAGAGGTAGATCAGGAAGTGCAGCGCCGCGTACCCGAAGGCGAGCAGACCCAGCGCCTTGCGGATGCGGGCGGGCCACGTCCAGCGAAACAGGAGCCGGAGCGGTGTGCAGGTCAGCGAGAGGATGAGCAGCGTCAAGGCGAGCAGACCCGTCTGGTGCAGGGCACGTTGCACCGGATTCGCGCCGAGTGTGCCCGTCGTGGCGTCCAGCAGCAGCACGGCGGCGGGAAGCAGGCCGCCCACTGTGACGGCGGGGACGAGCCAGGGGAGCGGCGGGCCTGATCGGCGGCTCAATAGAACTTCCCCAGGTCCATCCCGCCGTACAACTGCGCGACCTCCTCCGCGTACCCGTTGAAGGGCAGGGTCGGGCGGCGGCCCCCCTCCCCGATGCGGCGCTCGGTGGCCTGACTCCAGCGGGGGTGGTCCACGGCGGGGTTCACGTTGGCAAAGAAGCCGTACTCGTTCGGAGCGGCCTCGCTCCACGTCGTGCGCGGTTGCTCGCGGGTCAGGGTGATTCGCACGACCGACTTGATGCTCTTAAAGCCGTACTTCCACGGCACGACGAGCCGCAATGGGGCACCGTTCTGGGGGAGGAGCACCCGACCTTGTAATCCGACCGCCATCAGGGTGAGGGGATGGAGCGCCTCGTCCAGCCGCAGCCCCTCCACGTAGGGCCACGCCAGCACGCCCGACCGCTGGCCGGGGAACTGCTCGGGGTCGTGGAGGGAGGTGAACTGGACATAGCGGGCCTGTCCGGTCGGTTCCATCCGCCGCAACAGCGCCCCGAGCGGGAAGCCCAGCCAGGGCATCACCATCGACCAGCCCTCCACGCAGCGCATCCGGTACACGCGGTCCTCCAGCGGGAACCACGACTGGAGCGTGTCCACGTCCACCGTCTGCGGCCTGCGGACCTCGCCGTCGATCTGTACCGTCCACGGGCGCGTCCGGAGGCTGCCGCCGAGCCGGGCCGGGTCGTCCTTCCCCAGCCCGAACTCGTAGAAGTTGTTGTAGGTCGTCGCCTGCCGGTAGGGCGTGACTGCCTCCGCCGTGTCGTAGGGGCCGGGGGGACCGCCGGGCCGCCAGATGACCTCCTCGCCAGTCGCCCCATCGACCGCTCCGGGTCGGCGGGTGAGCAGGGTCAGGCCACCGCCCAGCGCGACCGCCGTGCCCGTGAACAGGGCGGCGCGGCGCAGGAACTCCCGGCGGGAAGGGTCGGGTTGGGGTGGTGGGTCGCGGTCGGGGGGCAGAATGGTCATGGGCGGGTCCTCGGGTGGGGGAGACGTTCACCCATTGTCGCGCTCGCAGGGGGTGAGTAACTGTCCCCGGTGGCAGGATGTGGGCCGGGTCCTTCCATCCCCCATTGGGTGAGACCCAACACGGGTCACTCTGGGTACGACCTCCGGCGACTGTCGGTTCATCGCTCGGGTCTCACTACCGCCCGCCCTCACGCGTCCCGCCGCAACTTCCCGCACTGCCACCATGCGACGGCGAACAGCGCCGAGCCGAGGACGAACACGGTGCGGTAGCCCAACGTGTCGGCAATTACCCCGCCCACGACGGGCGCGAAGAGGACCGTGCCCACGAGCGTGTTCAGCGTGCCGATGTAGCGGCTGCGGGACTCGGGCGGCGAGATGTTCAGGAGGTGGTTGGTGTGCCCGAGATTGAAGCCCTGCGCGGCCACGCTGGTGAGCAGGAAGACGAGCAGGTAGGCCCACGCTCCCAGCCCCAGCGTGCCCACGGTCAGCGCCACGAGGGGGGCGAGGCCCGCCGTCGCCGCCGCGTAGCGGATGATGCGCCGCGACCCCTTGCGCTCGGCGACCCGCTGCCACACGAGGTTGGATAGCGGCGCGGCCCCGGTAAGGGTCATCACGAAGACGCCCAGGGTGGCCGCCGGGTACTCCAGCTCCCGCAGCGCGTACACGGCGTAGAAGGGTTCGCCCAGGCTCGCCGCCGCCAGCAGCAGCCGCACCCGCAGGAAGGCCCGGAAGTGCGCGTCCGCGAGCGTGGCGGGGATGGACCGCACCTCGTCCCACACGTTGCCCGGCGGGAGGGGCTGGTCGGGAGGCTCCGTCACCCGCCCGAAGACCCCGTACCCCACCGTGTACGCGACCGTGCCCAGCAGGAAGATCAGCGCGTAGTTCAGCGGAAAGGCCAGCTCCGACGCCAGAATCCAGCGCACGACCAGCCCGGCCCCGAACGCGAGCAGCCCGCCGTATAGATTGCGCGTCCCGAAGAAGCGGGCGCGGCGGCTGGAGGGCACGACCTTGCTCACGACCTCCAGAAAGGGCAGCCCCGCCACGCCGGAGGCGAGGGCATTGGTCACCATCGCCAGGATGAACAGCGTCAGGCACAGGGCGGGACGGTCGGCCAGCGTCGCCGCGATCACCACCATCGCCAGGTACGAGAGCATCCGCGCCAGCGCCGCCGAGCGGTACACGGGCAGCTTGTGCGGCAGCGGGCGCACCCGCGCGGCCACGAGAAGCTGCGGCAGCATCCACCCGCCCCCCGCAATGGCGGGCAGCAGCCCGATGACGGCATTGGGTGCCCCCAGCCGCGCCGCGAAGCCCGCCAGCACCACCGACACGTTCAGGAAGCCGTCGCCCAGGAACACCAGCCAGCCATTCAGGATGCCCAGCCGCTCGTCTCGGTTCCACGGGGCACGGTCGGGGCGGGCGGGCGCGGCAGTCACCGGGGCATTATCGGGAGGTGCGACCGGGGGCGTTCAGGATGGGGAGACGGCGGGATGTGGCTTCCGTCTTTCCTCTCTTCTCTTGACGTTTGATGCAAATTTCAGATCGGGCGAAAGGAGTGTTTTCATTATCTGGCAGGAGGACGAGCGGTGCTCTTCACCCCCCTCCCCGACCCTCCCCCACAAGGAGGGAGGGAGAAAAGAGCACAGTTGGCACGTTGACCTGCTCTTGCCCGTCAGGTGTTCGTGGCAGAGGGCCGGGATGAGGGGGTGACGTGACGGCTCAACTGTCCAACCTCATCCCGGCAGCCGCAACACACCCTCCAGAGCCGCATACGCCTCGGGCCGCGCCAGGAACACGAGTTCGTCGTCGGCGGTGAGGCGCAACTCGGGGCGGGGGAGGCGCACCGTCCCCTCCCGTACGACGCCCACGACCTCCACGCCGGGCGGCAGGGAGAGGACCGAGAGCCGCGCGCCCCGCCAGCTCGCCGGAACGCCGCGCCGGTACAGTTCCCGGTCGGAGGCGAGCGGGGGCAACCCGCCGTCCTCTGCGGTGGATGGGGCATCCAACGGCGTGCCGGGTGTCCCCGCCCCATCGGGGGCACGGCGGGCCACGAAGCGCACGCCCTCGGGGAGAAGGCTCAGGCCGGTGGCCGCATGGACGGGACTCGCCGCGCGCGAGCGGGCCTGACCGGGCAGTAACCCCGACTCGCCGCTCACGAGGTGGGCCAGCCCCGCCGCGAGGAGGGCGGTGGGCAGCATGGCGTCCCCGCCCCACGCGACCGCCAGCAGCGCCGCCGCCACGGGCACGTTGAGGGTGGTCGTCAGGAAGGCGACCGCGCCGACCAGCGCACACACCGCCACGTCCACCCCCAGCAGCGACCCCAGCCCCGCGCCGAGCAGCCCCCCCACCCCGACCGACGGCAGCACCCCGCCCCCGAACGCCAGCCGCGCCCCCAGCGCGAGCAGCCCCCAGCGCCACGCGCCCGCCACGATGCCCTCCTCTCCCAGAAAGCCCGACGCGCCGAGCTGCACCCACCCGGCCCCGTCCCCGAGAACGGCGGGCGTGCTCCAGAGGGCCAGCGCCGCCGTCAGGGCACCGAACACGCCCCCCAGGACGATGCGGCGCGGTCCGGTGGTCCACGCCCCCGGCAGCAGGCGGCAGGCGAACAGGGACGCCCACCCCGCCAGCGCCACCGCCAGCGCCACGCCCGCCACCCCCGGAAGCTGCGAGGCGGAGGGCACCTGAAGCGCCTGCACGCTGAACAGCGGCGTGAAGCCGAAGGCCACCCCGTACACCGCGTAGGCCGCCACGGAGGCGAGGACGCAGGGCATCAGCACCTCGACCTCGAACTCGAAGCGGCGGTAGAGCACCTCGGCCACGAGGACCGCCGCCGCCAGGGGCGCGTGCAGCACCGCTCCCAACCCCGCCGCCGCCCCCGCCAGCGTGAGGGCGCGCACCTCCACCGCGTCCAGCCGCGTCGCCCGCCGCAGCACCCACGCCCCCAGTTGCCCGACCATCGTGAAGGGCGCGTCCCGGCCTACGAGCAGGCCTCCCGCGTACCCGAGCAGCGTTCCCGCCAGCGTCCGCACCTGCGCGACCGGGCCGGGCCACTGTCCCCGCGCGTGGTAGCCCCGCACGAGTTGGGCGAGCGGGTCGCCCGTCTCCCCCGGCACGAGCCAGGCGTAAGCGGCCCCCGCCAGCGGCAGCGCCAGCAGGCCCCACGGCAGCGCCGCCCCGAAGGCCATCAGCAATCCGCCCTCGCCGGGGGTGCCGGGCGGCGAGTAGCCCGTGACCACCGACGAGAGCCGGAGCAGCGCGTCCAGGCCCAGCCGGAGCGGCACACACAGCACCCCCACCAGCACGCCCAGCACCACGCTCAGCACCACCAGCCGCCCGGTTTCCAGACGGGTGAGGACGGCGCGGGGCAGGGGGGAACGCACGGGGAGCATGGTAGTGCAGGGGAGATTGGAGAGGGGCTTTTTAAGGGCTAGGTATCTTGCTTCGGTTTGCCCCCACCCCCCAGAGAGAGCAGGGGGAGCGGCGCTGCGCTGGGCAAAGGGCCTGTTGACTGCGCGCGTAGGCGGGTTCTTAGCGTGGCAAGGTTTGATCTTATTGTGCTCTGTCTGGAAGGCCCACCGTCTCGCTCCGCGAGCCGACGTGGTGGTGGGATGGGCCGTCTGTCTACCGGCAAGCATCGGGCGTCGGGAGTGACGGTTTTTTGGAGAGCGAACGCTTTAGCTCTGTTGTCCCTCTCCCACCTTCCCCAACACCTACCGCAACCTGAACACCGCCGCGTCCTTCCCCGGCAGGCTCAGGTGCAGGAAGCCTCCGCTCACGCTGACCTTCGCGTCCTGCCCGGCGTACAGGCTGCGGGTGACGGCCAGATCGCTCGCGGTGAGGCCCAGTGCGCTCAGGCGGACGCTGTGGGTCCGGCGTTCCCGGCTGCCGTGCCACGCCGCCAGCACACGCTCGCTACCCACCTCGCGGGTGAGGAGCAGGAGGTCGTCTCCCAGGCTCTCGGGAACGGGCAGGAGCTTCTGCGTCCCGACGCTCAGGGCGCGGCTGGCCTTGCGGACGGCGATGGCGTCGCGGGCCACGTCGTACACAGTCCGCTCGGCGGGCGTCCACTCGTTCTCGAAGCGCATGGAGCGGCGGTTGTCGGGGTCGGGGCCGCCGCGCATGGCGATCTCGGTGCCCTGCCACAGCACGGGGACGCCCTTCATCGTCATCAGCGCCCGCAGGCCGTAGCGGGTGCGGGCCTGCCCCTCGTCCTCGAAGAGCGACCCCTGCGCGAAGCGGGGAATGTCGTGGTTGTCGAGAAACAGCGCCACCTCGCCGGGCCGCACGAGTTCGCCCTGCCGGGTCAGCACGTTCGCCACCCCGCTCAGGCCCTGCCCGCCCATGATGCTGCGCTGCATCGCCGCCTGAAGGCTGAAGAGAAACAGGCTGTCGAAGCCCGCCCGCTGCCACTCGGCCACCGTGCCCGTGTCGGCGTCGTACCACTCGCCCAGCGTCCACGTCCCGGCGGCGCGGTCGCGGGCCAGCACGTCGCGCAGGAAGGGCCGCTCCACATGCTTGATCGCGTCGTACCGGAAGGCGTTCACGCCCCGCGAGCGCCAGAAGTCCGCGTTCCCGTTCAGCAGGTCGCGCACCTCGGGGTTGGACTGTTTGAGGTCGGGTAATCCAGCCAGCGGGCAGTCCACGTCCTTGTTCCGCGTCGCGTCACACTCGGCTTTCCCGTTGAAGAGGGCGGGCCGCTCCTTCACCGCCGCCGCCTCGTAGCCGTAGTGGTTGACGACCTGATCGAGCACCACCCGCATCCCCGCCGCCCGCGCCGCCGCCGTGAAGGCATCGAAATCCGCAAGCGTCCCGAAGTGCGGGTCCACGCTCCGGAAGTCGGCGGGCCAGTAGCCGTGGTAGGGCGCGGTGTCGAAGGAGTTCGCCGTCTGCTGGCGGTAGATCGGCGTGAGCCAGACCGCCGTCGCCCCCAGGTCCCGGAGGTACGGCACCCGTGCCGTCAGCCCCGCGAGGTCGCCGCCGTGCCACACGCGGAGATTGGCGCGGTCCACGCCCGTGTTGTTCGCCGGGTTGCCGTCGGCGAAGCGGTCGGGCATGACCTGATAGATGACCTGACCCTCCCAGGTCGGCAGGGCGGCGGCAGGCGTGGAAGCTTGTGCGCCCGCCACGGAGGCGAGCAGCGCACCCAGCAGGGGGAGGCGGCGCATAGGTGGGAACATGGTACTGGGAGCGGGGGGCCGGAAGCAGGAGTCGGTCGGGCAAACCCTTACGGGAGAGAGCGAAGGTTCAAGCTTGCTACTTATGCGGTTGGAGTACACGTCGGGAGTCAGGGAACGAACAGACAGAGGCGTGGGTTGGCTGTTTTGCCCCTCCGCCTTGAGGGGGGAGGCTGGGAGGGGGTGAGCGGGCCGAGCGTTCTCGAAAAAAAGGAGAGTTGTGGTCGTCCCCTCGCTCCCCACCTCCCTCACCCCGTATTCCGCACCCCCGCCGCAATGCCCTGCAAGCTCACCATCAGCGGCCTCTCGAACTCGTCCAGCCCGCCCTCCGACGACCGGGCACGGCATAGCAACTCGACCTGAACGCGGTGGATGGGGTCAATGTACGGGTTGCGGAGGCCGATGCTCTCGCGCAGCCTCGGCTCGTTCGCCAGCAACTCCGCCCCGACGACCTCCTGCACGAGGCGCACCGTCTCCTCGTAGCTTCCCCGCAGCCGGGCGGCGAGGTCGTGATCCTCCGCGAGGCGCAGGTATTCGGCGAAGATCAGGAAATCGCTCTTGGCGAGGCTCATCTGCGCGTTGTCCAGCACCGTGCGGAAGAAGGGCCACCCGGCGTACATCTCGCGGGCGAGGTCGGGGCCGATCTCGCGCAGGCCCTCGCTCAGGCCGTACCAGCCGGGGAGGTTCGCGCGGTTCTGCGTCCAGCTCATGACCCAGGGAATCGCGCGCAGGTTCGAGAGGCTGGGTGCCCCGGACCGCCGCACGGGCCGCGAGGCGATGTTCAGCCGGGCGATCTCGTGGATGGGGGTCACGTCCTCGAAGAAGGGAATGAAGGCCGGGCTGTCCACGAGGGCGCGGTAGGCGGTGGCGCTGGCTTTGGCGGCCCGGTCCAGTGCCGCCGTCCATTCCTCGGGGGGGTCCTGCGCCGGGCGGGCGGCGGCGAGCATCAGGCCGTAAAGGGCCTGCTCCAGATTGCGCCGCGCGAGGACCGGGTGGCTGTACTTGTCCGCCAGCGCCTCCCCCTGCTCGGTGATCCGCAACCCCACGTCGATGGTCCCGGCGGGCTGCCCCAGGATCGCCCGGCTCGCCGGACCGCCCCCCCGCCCGATGCTGGTGCCGCGCCCGTGGAAGAACCGCCAGCGCACCCCCGCCCGGCGGCACACGTCGCTGATCTTCCTCTGCGCCTCGTGCAAGGCCCAGTTCGCGGCCAGGAATCCGGCGTCCTTGTTCGAGTCGCTGTAGCCCAGCATGATCTCCTGCACGTCGTCGCCCAGCACGGCGCGGTACTCGGGGAGGCTGAGGAGTTCCCACACGACCTGCGGCGCGCGGGCGAGGTCAGCAAGCGTCTCGAAAAGGGGCACGGGCAGCACCCGGAAGCCCACCTCGCGCGCGAGGAGCAGCGGCTCCAGCACGTCGCTGACGCTCTCGCTCATGGAGATGACGTACCGCCCGAAAGCGCGCGGGCCGACCAGTCGAGTGGCCGCCTGCACCTCGCGGATGGGGCCGATGGCCGTCTCCAATTCGGGCGGCAGCGCCTCCCCGGCGGGCCACAGCGGGCGGCGCGAGCGAAGTTCGCGGGCCAGCACCTCCTGCTTGGCGTGCTCGGGCAGCGCGAGGTAATCCGCCGCCACCCCCGCCTCCGCGAGCAGCCGAGCCACCGCCGCCCCCGTCTGCGCGCTGTGCTCCCGGACATCGAGGCTGACGAGATGCTGCCCGAACACCCGCGCGACGGCGAGGAGCGGCGTCAGCAGTTGGTCGGCGCTGCGGTGCTGCCCCTCGGCGTGGAGCCGGGCCTGCAACGCCTCCAGCCGGGGCAGCAGCTCGACCGGCTCCCCGTCCCGGATGGCGTTGTGGATGGACTGGAGTTCGAGGCGGTACGGCTCCTGCCCCTGCCCCTGCGAACCCGTCTCGTCCTGGCTGAGGTCGGAGTAGGCCTGCCGCACGGAGGACATCATCAATTCACGCGCCCGCTCGCGGTGGAGGGCCAGCGTCTTGCGGGTCGCCTCGGGCGTCACGAAGGGGTTGCCGTCGCGGTCGCCGCCCATCCACGAGGAGAAGGAGAGGGGCAGCCGCGCGGTCGTCTCGCGCCCATACACATGCCGGAAGCCCCGCGCGAGGTCACGCTGGAGGTTGGGGAGGGCCTGCGCGATGCTCGTCACGTAGGTCAGGCCGCCCTTCACCTCGTCGAGGACGGTAGGCTTGAGGCGGCGGAGTTCCGGGGTACTCCACATCGCCTCGACGTGGGCGGCGACGCGCTCCAGCCCGGCCTCGTCGAGGGTAGGGATGTCGCGGGCGACCTCGACGAGGTGATGGCGGATCGTCCTTCGCCGCATCTCGGTGGGGTGCGCGGTGAAGGTCAGCCCCAGGTCCAGCCGTGCGAGCAGCGCCTCGGCCTCGTCCGCGCTCACGCCCTGCGCCTTGAGGTCCATCAGGGCCTGCTCGATGCTCTGGGACCGCACCCCCTGGGTGGCCGAGAGCACCCGCACCCGCTCGTACTCCTCGGCCAGATTGACGAGCTGGAAGTACCACGCGAAGGCCCGCACCAGATTCTCGGCGGCCTCCGCGTCCAGACCGGAGAGCAGGGCGCGCAACTCGGCGTCGTCGCCGCCCGCCCGCACGTCGCGCACCAGGGCGCGGGTCCGCTCCACCAGCTCGAAAAAGGCCTCGCCCTCCTGCTCCCGGAGCACCTGACCGAGCGTGCGCCCGAGCAGATTCACGTCACTGCGAATCCCCATAGTCCTCCCCCTCCACGTAACGGTAACGGTCCACGGCCAGGGCGCGGTTCCCCTCCATCTGGACAATCACCCCGTTGAGTTCGGCCACGCCCCCCGCCACGGAGAAGCGGTGCGGGCGCTCGGTCAGGAACTTCTGGACGGGACCCTCCGGCGCGGCCCCGATCACGCTGTCCCGTGGCCCCGTGAAGCCCGCGTCGGTCTGGAAGGCCGTCCCCCCCGGCAGGATGCGGGTGTCGGCGGTGGGAACGTGCGTGTGCGTGCCGATCACGGCGGCCACCCGCCCGTCGAGGTGCCACGCCAGCGCCGCCTTCTCGCTCGTGGCCTCGGCGTGCATGTCCACGAACACGCTGCCGAGGTCGTCCCGCTCCAGGAGGTCGTCCACCGCCCGGAAGGGATTCGCCACCGCCTCCAGAAAGACGCGCCCGAGGACGTTCACGACCGTCAGCCGCTCACCCGTGCCGCTCGCGCCCTTCACCTCGAAGGTCCGCCAGCCCACGCCGGGCGTGCCGGGATCGGCATAGTTCAGGGGCCGCACGATGGGGTACTTCGCCTCGTCGAGCATCAGCGCGAACACGTCCTTGTGATGCCAGGCGTGGTTCCCCAGGGTGATGCAGTTCGCCCCCGCCCGCAGGATCGCGTCGGCAGCGTCGCGGTGCAGCCCGAAGCCCCCCGCCGCGTTTTCCCCGTTCACCACCACGAAGTCGAAGCGGGGCCGGATGGTGGGCAGGTGCGCCCCCAGCACCCGGCGGCCCGGTGCCCCGTACACGTCCCCCACGAACAGCACACGCAACATGTCCCCACCCTATGGCAAATCGCGCGGGGATGACTGCCCCCGGCAGCCCACCCGCAAGAATCCGCCCGGCTCCGCAGGTAGCTCCGCAAGTTCGCGGGGGGAGGTGGCGACCTCCTTCCTCAACCTCCTGTTCGTCTCCTCTCCCTGGGTCCTTCGATGTGATACGGCACAGGGTCTCGCCATCACCAAACCTTTAACTACGGGTTCAGAAATGCCGGTTCATCGGAGGTGGGGTGGGGGGATAGGAGGCAGGTTTCCTCCTGTCAGGTCGAGGAGGGGGGCGTTTGAAGCGGGTTTTTAGAAACAAGTAATCAAACGCTCATCTTGGGCTAGACAGGCGGCAGGCATGATTGTGGTGTTACTTCACGTCCTCCTCACACCGGACGGGTTAGCCTGCGTGCATGAGCTTCGGAGGCTGCCCCTATTTCCCTCTGTCCCCCCGGTGGATGAGCCACCCCGTCCGGTGGGATGACCGGGGCGGCGATGTTTGACGACCTCGACCTGTTCGGGGCGCTGACGCCCTTCGCCTCCGGGCGGCCCGCTCCCAAGCCCGCCGCGCGGGAGGAGACCCCGCGCACCGGCCTGCGCCAACTGCTGCTGGAGGCGCAACCGGCGGCGCTCTTTCTGCTCGACGGGGCGGGGCTGGTGCTGGAGGTCGGCGGGGCGTGGGAGGCCGTCACCGGGCTGAGGCCGGGGGAGGCGACCGGGCAGCCGCTCCACCGCTGGCTGCGCTACGAGCGCGCCCGCCATCCCGGCGCGCTCCGGGTGGGGCAGGGGGCATTGGAGGAGGTCACGCTCGCCACGCCGCTGCACACCCACATCGTACGGGTGACGTGGGGCGCGCGGGGCGAATATGTGGCGGGCACGCTGGAGCCGCTGGCGGCCTCGGCACAGCACGCCTTCCGCACCGCCGAGCGCCTTCAGGACGTGGAGCGGGCGCTGGACGAGGCCGTGCATTTCCTGGGGGTGAGCCAGGACGCCTGGCAGTCCGAGCATATCCGCCGGATCGTGGACTTCGCCGAGCGGCTGGCGCAGGCCGCCCATCTCAGCGCCACCGAGGTCGCCGCCGTGCGCTGGGGCGCGGCTCTCCACGACATCGGCAAGGCGCGGGTGCCGCAGGCCATCCTCCAGAAGCCCGGTCCCCTCGATCCACTGGAGTACGAGGTCATCCTCCAGCACCCGGTCTGGGGCGTGCAGCTTCTGGCCGATCTGCCCTTCCTGCCCGTCTCCACGGTGGACGCGGTGCGCCACCACCACGAACGCTGGGACGGCGGCGGCTACCCGCTGGGGCTGACGGGGCACCGCATTCCCCTCGCCGCGCGCATCGTGGCCGTGGCCGACGTGTTCGACGCCCTGACGAGCGTCCGCCCCTACAAGAGCGCGTGGACCTATCAGGACGCCGTGGACCACCTCATCACCGAGTCGGGCCGCCAGTTCGACCCCGAACTCACCCGCCTGTTCGTGTGCGAGGTGCTGGGCTTCACCCACCTCGAAGACCGCTTCGACTCCCCGGCGGGTCAGGCGGGCTGAGCGACGGCTTCACCCCTAGAGCAGTTCTCCGAATGACGCCGGGTCTGGAGAACCGCCCCCCAAACGGCTCTATTCCCCGTCCTGCTCGTTGATATGCGCTCGCTCTGCTCGGGCAAACAGACGCCGGGCTGTGCTTCATCTGCTTGCCCGACGCTCTCATCTGCCGAAGGTTGCGAACTGGGGAGACGGGTCTCCCCCGCCTTCCCCGGCGACTGGCGATTCCCTCACAGCCCCCGCAGGGCACCCAGCCACATCTCCGCCAGCTTGCGGTAGCCGCCCTCGTTGGGATGCACCCCGTCGGCGAGGTCGGCGGGCGTCAGCCGGGCGGAGGCGTCCACGAGCCGGACCCACCGGCCCAGGGCGGCACGCGCCCGCACCACGCCGGGAAGGGCGGCGTTGAAGGCCCTCACGCGTGCATTCCCCGCCGGGTCGCTGAGCGGCGGGAGGGAGGCGACGAGGATGGTGGCGGCGGGACGGCGCGCGGCGATGCGGTCGAGGAGGGTGCCGAGCCGGGCGGGCGCGGTCGCCACGTCGCGGTTCTGGATCATATCGTTCGTGCCGATCATCAGGAGAATCACGTCCGGCTGGGCGGAAGAGAGCCAGCCGTCCACCTCCGCGAGGAGCTGATCAATCCGCCAGCCGCTGTGGCCCTCGTGGTCGCGGTCGGCGAGGCTCGCGGGGCCATTGCGCGCCGACCCCACGAGGTCCACCCGCAGGCCCGCCGCGTTCAGCGCGGGGAGCAGCGGGATGCGGTAGCCGCCGGGGATGTTGTACCCGTCGGTGATGGAGTCGCCCAGCGGCATCACGCGCCGGGCCGCCGCGTCCGTGGCCGTGCGGGGGGCCGACGTAAGTTCCAGTGTGGGCGAAGTCGCCTGCGTGAGAGACGAGACGGCGGACCCGGTGCCTGCCAGGAGCAGACCGAGCGCGAGAGCAGGGCCGAGGGGACGAAACGAACGTCGTGGTTTGGACGGCATCGGACCTCCGGGGGTCGGGGGCGAAATGGTCATGGGGAAGGGTCGGAGTTTCACTTCAAGTACGGGGCGAAGCGGGCCACCGTCGCCGCGTCGGGTGTGGCCCGCCGGACGCCCCCGGCACAGAAGGTCAACAGCAGGCGGCCCCCGGCGCTGGCCTGTGCCTTGAGAGTTCCCTGGCTCACGCTGGACGGCCCCGCGAGCATGGCCCGCGCCGTGGCGGCCTCGAAGGCGAGGGCGGAGGCCCGCAGGTTGGGCGTCTGCGCCCGCACGTCGCCGAGGGCGCTCACGTAGCCCGTCTTCATATGGAGCACGAGCCGGGCCGCCGTCAGCCCCCGGATGCGCGCGTCCGTGTACGTCACGCCGCCGGAGGCCGTCACCGTCCCGCGCCCGAGGTCGTACGCTACGTTCTGCGCCCGCAGGGTACCCCCCTGCCGGAGCGTGACCGTCGCCCCCCGCGCCGTCAGCCGCTCGCCGGGCCGAAGTTCCATCTGCCCCGCGCTGAGCCGCAGCCCCGTGCGGGTGTCGGTGGCGGTGCCGCCCTGCGGGAGTTCGGTCGCCCCCGTCTGGAGGTTGAGCCGCTGGGGTCCCCGAGGGGTCACGCTCAGCCCCCCGAAGGTCGCGGCGTCGCCGATTCCGAGCGTCAGCCCGGCGAGGAGGGAAAGAAGAACGGCACGTCTCATCCGGCCCACCCTAGAGCACGGGCCTGAACCGGACGTGATCGGGGAGGGGAGAGGACGGCCCTCATCTGATCGTTTGCAGGAGGCCGACGCCTCGCGGTCATGAAGTCGGCGGGCAGGAGGAAACGTCGTTCCAGACGAGGTGAAGTGCCGTCGTTCTCGTCAGGACCCTCGGATGGTGCCGTTCCTTCCTCACCCTGTTCAGCGGACGAGAGGTTTTAAGAACAGTTCATTTTCACGGTCCGGGGAGTTACACTCGCCCGCAGTGAAGCGTCTTCTCCTGCTCCTGCTCCTCCTCGTGTCCACGGCGGTCGCCGCGCCGCGTGTGGGCACCCATGCCGGATATACCCGCGTGGTGTTCGACCTGCCCCGCACCGCCACCGCCAGCACCCGCGTTGCCAGTGGCCGGGCGACCGTGCGGCTGAGCGTGACCCTGCGTGCCGCACGGGGAACTCTCTCCGCCCCCGGCGTGCGAGGTTACACGGTCTCGGGCCGCACCGTCACCGTCACGCTCGCGCCGGGGCATGGCAAGGCCAAAGCGAACATTCTCCCGGCGAAGGGGAAGCAGGCGGCCCGCCTCGTCATCGACGTGCCGACGGGGACGGCTGCCGCCCGCGTGCCCGCCACGCCCGTCCGCTCGCGCGTCGTCACCCGTCCGGCGGGCACGAACTCTCCCTTGCGTCCCCGCGTGGTCCTCGACGCCGGGCACGGGGGCATCGATCCGGGGATGCACAGCCGCTGGGTCACGGAGGCCGACGTGACCCTCGACGTGGCCCGCCGCGTGCGCCGGATGTTGCGGGGGCACGGTGTGGACGTGGTGATGAGCCGGAACGGGAACCAGCACCTCAGCGCGGACAAGGCCAGCGACCTCGACGCGCGCTCCCGCCTCGCCTCCAACCGGACGACGAGCGCCTTTGTCAGCATCCATGTCAACGCCTCGGCCAATCCGGGCGGGCAGGGCATCGAGACGTACTACTTCGGGCAGCCGCTCGCCGGGCAGGGCCGCAGCCTCGCCGTGCGCGAGAACGGCGGCGGCAGCCTCGGCCAGGAACTCACCCGCCGCGCCGCCAACAATGCCCAGAACCTCCTCGGAGACCTGCTCGCCCAGGCCAAGATGTCCTTTTCCCGCCAGCTCGCCCAGAAGGTCCAGTCCCGCCTCATCACCGCCACGGGGGCCGTGAACCGGGGCGTGCAGACCGACGCCTTCTACGTCATCCGCAACCCCACCACCGCCGCCATCCTCATCGAGATCGGCTTCGGCACCAGCCCGGTGGAGGGGCCACGCCTCGCCCAGGCCGTCTACCGCGAGCGGGTGGCGGGGGCGATTGCGCGGGCGATTCTGGATTTCGTGCACGCGGAGTGATAGCTGTAGCGCACTGGTTTTGAGGTCTATGAGAGAGGAAGGGCTGACATATAGTGATCCTATGTCCGGGATGCGAACAGGGCGAATTGCTTCATGTCAAAATCAAGCCCACGGGAATAATAGGTTATATCTGCGATGAATGCGACACCTTCTGGCCAGCCAACCAAAAGGATGACTTGAATTTAGACTCTGTTGGGAAAGCCTACTACGTGATGATGGGGGATTTAAATCTTCCTGATAGCTGGGACTATCTTGAAACTTTAGATTGTTGATGAAGAGACTATTGCTCTGTGTTCCGTCTCATCTCCGCCCCTTCACCGTCCATCCCTGCTCGCCCACCCCCGCCGCCTCGTTCGCCGCGCGGGCCATGATGAAGAGCAGGTCGGAGACGCGGTTGAGATAGACGAGGACGGCGGGGTTGACTTCCTCGGCATCGGCGAGGCGGATGGCCGCGCGTTCGGCCCGGCGGGCGGTGGCGCGGGCGACGTGCAGCGCCGCCGAGGTCAGGGTGCCGCCGGGGTGAACGAACTCCTTGAGGGGCGGCGTCTTCTCCTGGTAGCGGTCGATCATCGCCTCCAGAAAGGCGGCGTCCTCGGCGTCCATGCGGCTGATCTTGCTCGCCGAGACGCTGCCCTGCCGGGTGGCGAGGTCAGCGCCCACGTCAAAGAGGGCGTTCTGGAGGTATTCGAGGTCGGCGTCCAGCGTTGGCTCGGGCTTATGGCTGCGCCCGTTGTGCGCCCGCGCGAGACCCACCGCGCTGTTGAGTTCGTCCACCGTGCCGTAGGCCTCGACCCTCACGTGCGTCTTGCTGACTCGTTCGGGGCCGTACAGGCCGGTGGAGCCGTCGTCGCCGGTTTTGGTGTAGAGCTTCATGGGAGCAGGGTAGTGGGTTGTGGCCCGTGGGAAGTGGGAAAAGCAAAAAGAGGTGGGGGCAGAAGCTCTTGCCCCTGCCTCCACGACCTGCAACCCACGACCTACAACCCACGACCTACACCCTCCTGTTCGTCCTCTCCGTCAACTCCCGCAGTCGCGCCGCCAACTCGTCCGTGAGGTCGCCCTCGCGGTAGCGCCAGGTCCAGTTGTGGTCGCCCGTGGTGCCGGGGAGGTTCATGCGCTCGTCGCTGCCCCGGTTGAGGAGGTCTTGCAGCGGCACGACGGCGAGGTTGGCGCGGGTGCCGAAGACGAGTTCCGTGAGCTGCCACGCGAACGTCTCCTCGCTGGGGTTGCTGTTCGTGTACACGCGGAAGTTGTGCCGCTCCTGCTCGTCGGCGTTGCGCCACCAGCCGCGCGTGGTGTCGTTGTCGTGGGTGCCGGTGTACACGACCTGATTCTCACGCAGGTTGTGTGGCAGGAAGTCGTTCACGCTGAAGTCGCCGCCCCCGAAGGCGAATTGGAGCACGGCCATGCCCGGCAGCCCGTAGTCGTCGCGCAACCGCTCCACGTCGGGCGTGATGACCCCCAGGTCCTCGGCGATGATGGGCACGTCGCCCAGCGCCCCCCGCACGGCACCCAGCATCTCGTAGCCCAGGGCGGGCACCCAGCGCCCGTGCATGGCGGTCTCGGCGGGAAAGGGAATCTCCCAGTACCCCGCGAAGCCCCGGAAGTGGTCCACCCGGATCACGTCGTAGAGCTTGAGGCTGCCCCGGAAGCGCTCGATCCACCACTTGAAGCCGTCCGCCGCCATCACGTCCCAGCGGTACAGCGGGTTGCCCCAGAGCTGCCCCGTCTCGCTGAAGTAGTCCGGCGGCACCCCCGCCACCACGGTCGGCTGCCCCTGCTCGTCGAAGAAGAACCCCTCGCGGTTGGCCCAGGCGTCGCTGGAGTCCATCGCCACGAAGATGGGAATGTCCCCGATCACCTGCACGCCGCGTTCACGGGCGTACTCGCGCAGCGCCGTCCACTGCCGGAAGAACAGGAACTGGACGAACTTCACGCGCTCGATGGACGGGGCCAGCGACGCCCGCGCGCTCGACAGCGCCTCCGGCTCGCGGTCGCGGGTGCCCGGCTCCCAGGCGTTCCACGGCAGGCCCCCGTGCGCGTCCTTGAGCGCCGAGAAGAGGGCGTAGTCGTCCAGCCACGCGGCCTCTTCCCGACCGAACGCCTCGAACTCGGCCTTCACACTCGCGGAGTCCCTCGAGGCGTAGTGCGCGTAGGCCCGCCCCAGCATCTGATTGCGCCACACATACTGGAGGCCGAAGTCCACCCGGTCCTCGTTGAAGTCGGGAATGGCCGTGAAGTCGCCCTCCTGAAGCAGCCCCTCCTCCCGCAGCGTGGTGAGGTCGATCAGGTACGGGTTGCCCGCGAAGGCGCTGAACGCCTGATAGGGGCTGTCGCCGTAGCCGGTGGGGCCGAGGGGCATGACCTGCCAGTAACGTTGCCCCGCCGCCGCGAGCCAGTCCACGAACTGCCTGGCCCGCTCGCCCAGCTCCCCGATGCCGTAGGGGCCGGGCAGGCTGGTGGGATGGAGCAACACGCCGCTGGAGCGTGGAATCGTCATGGGTCGGGACCTCCGTGGGGTGAGAGCGTGGCTGGATGAATGCGGGTTGGAAGTGATTCCAGAAGAGCGCCCGTATTGTACCCATCCTCACTTGGCGGGCGGCTTGACTTGTCCGGTAAGGGGTATGGCAAGTCGAGATGTAAGCCGCCCATCCCTTTTGGAGATAGGCGGCTGCTATGGCAAAAAAGAGGAGAGGCGGCTCCTCCCCCGCCCACTCTCCCTGCCTTCATCGTCGCGCTTCTACAAGTTCCGTTAAGCCCCTGCCTGGCCCCGCGAGCTTCCCGCCTCAGTCGTAGGTGACTTCCAGCACCTCGAACCTCGCCGTCCCCTTCGGCAGCGGCACGGTCACGGTCTGCCCGGCCCGCTTGCCGCTTAGCGCCTTGCCGATGGGGCTGGCGTCGCTGATGCGGTTTTTCAGCACGTCCACCTCGTAAGTGCCGACCAGTTCGAACTGGCGCTCGTTGCCCTTCTCGTCGCGCACGCGCACCCGCGCGCCCAGGCCCGCGCCGCCCGCCGCGTCCTCGGCGACGATGACGGCCCGCTCGAGCTGCTCCTCCAGTTCGATGATGCGCGACTCGTTCTCGCTCTGCTGCATCCGCGCCTCGTCGTAGGCGGCACTCTCGCGCAGGTCGCCGTCGGCGATGGCCGCGCCCATGTATTCGCTGATCTGCTCGCGGCGGGTGGTCTTGAGGTGGTTCAGCGTCTCGACGAGCTTGTCGTGGCCGCGCTGCGTCATGGGAATGCGCTGTTTGGTCATGGCGGCCCAGTATAGGGTGTCGGGTGGCGGCTCAGCCTGAAGGACTGGGGGGCCGGGGGGCGGGGAGGATGGGTCCGTTGGGTGTGGCGGTCGAGGCGTCACGCTCAGGGGGAACATCAGCCCTTCCGCGAACGTGGATGCCGGAGAACGGAAGGTCAGGGGCAGAGGGTACCGGGCGCTCGGTGTCGGCGTGCTCCCCTCTGCCCTCCGCCTTCTGCGCCGTTCGCGGGAAGTCCAGGGTTTGCGGAAGCCGGAGTCTCGAAGGCGGGCCGCCGCTTCCCTCCGTCTGAACAGCCGCCCCGCCCCACCTCTCACCCTGCGCCAGAATGCCCGGCATGACCCCCCAGACCCCCCTCACCCCCCGTCACGTCGCCTTCGACTGGGGCGGCGTGTTCACCGTCGGCACTTTCGACGGGCGCTCCACCCAGAACGTCGCCGACCGGAGCGGCGTGCCCGTGGAGCGGGTGCGAGAGAGCTACTTCCGGCACGTCCGGCAACTGGAGGTCGGCGAGTGGACCCTGCCGCAGTTCTGGGTGACGATGCAGGAGGAGACGGGCGTCACCCTGCCCTACGACGAGTTCGAGGCCCTGTACCTCGGCAGCGTCCACGACAACGCGCCCATGTACGCGACCCTGGCCGCCCTGCCCCGCAGCGTCCGCGTCGGCCTGCTGAGCAACAACTACCCCGTCGTCAGCGACCACCTGCGCCGTGATCCGCGCTTCGCCCGCTTCGACGCGCTCGTGTTCAGCAATGAGCTGAGGCAGAAAAAGCCCCACCCCGACGCCTTCTCTGCCCTGCAAGGCGCGATGGGCGTGCCCGCCTCGCAGGTCGCCTTCGTGGACGACGTGCAGGAGAACATCGACGCGGCGCGGGTGGCCGGATTCCACGGCCTGCTCTACCACCACGACCACCACGCCGAGTTCGAGCGCGAGCTGGAGGCGTGGCTGGGGGTGAGCGTCCGGGTGTAGGGGAGGGCGGCCAGCCGCCAGCTTTCAGCGACCAGCAGGACATTCGGGCGTCCCCCTCACGGCGAGGTGGGACGTTTGCTGTTGCCCCCGCCGGTGGTGGACCCGCCGAAGTGGTGTACCGGGACGTGCGGCAAGTCCACCAGTTCAAACGCCGGGCGGGCCGGGCACAATGACGCTATCCAACCCACCGGAGGCGCGTCCGCCAACCTCCCTTCCCCCCGTTCCCTCGCCCAGCCGGGCGGGGGCCGCCCCCCTCACACCCCACAGGAGGACCCTCATGACCCCCCATTCCCAGCAACACGGCCCCCGCACCCACGCCGAGATTCTGGAAAAGACCTGGAAGACCGAGGAGCGCTGGCAGGGCATCCGCCGCACCTACTCCGCCGACGAGGTGGTGCGCCTGCGCGGCAGTCTGCCCATTGAGCACACGCTGGCGCGGCACGGCGCGCAGAAGCTGTGGCGGCTGATGCGGGAGGAACCCTTCGTGAACGCGCTCGGCGCGCTGACGGGCAATCAGGCGATGCAGCAGGTGAAGGCGGGGTTGAGGGCGATCTACCTCTCGGGCTGGCAGGTCGCCGCCGACGCGAACAACGCCGGGCAGATGTACCCCGACCAGAGCCTCTACCCGGCCTCCTCGGTGCCCGACGTGGTGCGGCGCATCAATCAGACCCTGCGCCGCGCCGACCAGATTCAGCACAGCGAGGGCAGGGACGAGATCGACTACTTCGTGCCCATCGTCGCCGACGCGGAGGCGGGCTTCGGCGGGCCGTTGAACGCCTTCGAACTCATGAAGGCGATGATCGAGGCGGGCGCGGCGGGCGTCCACTTCGAGGACCAGCTCGCCTCCGAGAAGAAGTGCGGCCACCTCGGAGGCAAGGTCCTCGTGCCGACCTCCCAGTTCATCCGCACCCTGAACGCGGCCCGCCTCGCCGCCGACGTGTCGGGCGTGCCCACGGTCCTCATCGCCCGCACCGACGCCGACGCCGCTAACCTGCTCACGAGCGACATTGACGAGAACGACCGGCCCTTCTGCACCGGGGAGCGCACCCCGGAAGGCTTCTACCGCGTCCGCCCCGGCATCGAGCAGGCGATCAGCCGCGCGCTGGCCTACGCCCCCTACGCCGACGTGATCTGGTGTGAGACCTCCGTGCCCAACCTGGAGGACGCGCGCAGGTTTGCCGAGGCGGTCCACGCGAAGTTCCCCAGCAAGCTGCTCGCCTACAACTGCTCGCCGTCCTTCAACTGGCGCAAGAATCTGGACGACGCGACCATCGCGCGCTTTCAGGTCGAACTTGGAAGGATGGGGTACAAGTTCCAGTTCATCACGCTGGCGGGCTTCCACTCGCTGAACATGGGGATGTTCGACCTCGCGCACGGCTACGCGCGGCGGCAGATGAGCGCCTTCGTGGAGTTGCAGGAGCGCGAGTTCGCCGCGCAGGAGCGGGGCTTCACCGCCGTCAAGCACCAGCGCGAGGTGGGCACCGGGTACTTCGACCTCGTGGCGCAGGCGGCGGGCGGCGGCCAGAGCAGCACGACGGCGCTGGCCGGGAGCACGGAGGCGCAGCAGTTCGGCAAGGAACTCGCGGGGGCGCACGACTGAGGCAGGGGTCCATAGCTTGACGGTCGGGGGGAGAGCCGGAGCGGTTCTCCTCCCAGCCTTTTGAGGGACGAAAGAGGTGAGGTGGGAGGCGTAGGCTGGAGCATGTTGGTGCTCACAGCCGACGCCCCCTTGCCTCCCGTCCCGTCCCTGATCCGACAGGTAGACGTTGCCTTTCCCGGAGGTCGGATCGTGCGCGTCGAGGGTCCGGTGCCTATGGCGGACTTCCCGGCCAACCCTATCCAGACCCTCCTTTTCCCACGTGGGGACGCGGCGGCAGTGCGCTTCTGCTGGGATATTCCTAAGTACGACTCGTGCCAGATGCGGCTGGCACGACCAGACGGGACGGTGCAGGTGCTGAAAAACAGCAACGTGAGGCAGCTCCTCTGGACTCGGGACGGGAAGTACCTGATCGGCGCTGGAGTCAACACGGTGCGACTGTGGAACTTGGTGGGCGGGGCGCGGACGGCGGTGCCTCAGACTCCGGTAGACGAACCCAACCGCGTGACGCGGACCCGCACGATCACCGGCCTCCAACTTCACGGAAACGGTCTGTGCGTGAAGCTGCTGGCCGATGTATTCAGGAAGTCGGGTGGCCTCGCCCTTGCCCAGCGAAGCACCACGGTCCACTACGCTCTTCCCTCGCTGCGGCCCGTCGAGAGCGTGACTCTTCCTGCCCGCTCGGACGCCACTGCCCCATGCACCATGCCGCACGCAGAACCCGGCTGAACTGTCAGCGGTGACGGAAAGTGGGAAGCGGTCCGGCCTCCATGGCCCCCTACTTCCCACAATCCACTCGCCTCGCCCTCTACTTCGTCCCCACCCCGTGCCCGTCGTCCCGCTGCTCCAGCCGGAAGCCGTGGGGCAGGAAGTCGCGGACGAGGCCGCTCACCACCTCGCCGTGATGGTTGACGCACACGACGCGGGCCTCCGGGCTGAACTCGAAGAGAATCTGGCGGCACCCCCCGCACGGGCTGGCGGGCGGCGTGGCCTCCGAGTACACCACGAGGTCGGTGAACTTCCGCGCCCCCGCCGTCGCCATCGCCTGCACGGCGGACTGCTCGGCGCAGCGGCCCAGGCCGTACGAGGCGTTCTCCACGTTCGCCCCGAGAAAGACCCGTCCATCCGGCGTTCGCAGCGCCGCGCCGACGCGAAACCTGCTGTAGGGCACATAAGCCTGCTTGAAGGCCGCCTTCGCCCCCTCCAGCAGTTGGGGGTCCGGCACCGGAGGGTTCCCGTTCTCACTCACGCGCCTGCTCCTCGGAGACGGCGGGTTCGAGGGCGTCCACGTAGGGTGCCCGCTCGACCCGCACCCGTACCACCCGGCGCTGATCGGCCTCCTCGACGGTGAAGGCCCAGCCCTCGTGGACGAAGTTCTGGCCGACCTCGGGAATGTCCCCGAAGTGGTTCGTCATGAAGCCCGACAGCGTGTCGTACTCGCCGTCGCCGTCCTCCAGGTTGCTGCCCAGGCGCTCCTCGACCTCGCCCACCGTCAGGCTCGCGTTCATCAGGTACACGCCCTCGGACAGCACCTCCACGAGCGGCACCTCGTCGTCGTCGGTCTCGTCGTAGATTTCGCCGACGATCTCTTCCAGCGCGTCCTCCAGCGTCACCAGTCCCGAGGTGCCGCCGAACTCGTCCACCACGATACTCAGGTGCGACTTCTTCTCGCGCATCTTGGCGAGGAGGTCGTTGATCTTCATGCCCTCCGGGACGAAGAAGACGGGCCGCATCACGTCCGCGATGGTGGTCGTGTCGAGCGCGTCGAGGTGCCGCAGCATGTCCGAGGTGTGCGCGATGCCCACGATGTTGTCGGCGGTGTCCTGATACACGGGCACGCGCGAGTAGCCGTGTTCGGTGTTCAGCTCCAGCAGCCGCCGCAGCGGGCTGGCCCCGTCCACGAGCACCATCTCGATGCGCGGCGTCATGATCTCGCGCACCGTCGTGTCCGACAGGTCGAAGACGTTGTAGACGAGTTCCTTCTCGTCGTCCTCCAGCACGCCCTCCTGGCTGGACGCGGAGACGATCATGCGAATTTCCTCCTCCGAGTAGGCGGTGTGGTGCCCGGCCACGCCCCGCAGTCCGAAGAGGCGCACCACGCCGTTGCCCATCGCGTTTAGCCCCCGGATGGCCCACTTGAAGACCGCCGTGAAGATCAGCAGGGGCCGCGTCACCCACAGCGACACCTGCTCGCTGCGCTGCAAGGCCCAGCTCTTGGGCGCGAGTTCCCCGAAGACGATGTGCAGCACGGTGCTCACCGCGAAGGCGACGCCGAACGCGATGGCCGTGATCTGCCCCTCGCTGAGCGTGGTCCCCCCCAGCAGCGGCTCGATCAGGTGCTCGATGGCAGGTTCGGCCACAAAGCCGATGCCCAGGGACGCCATCGTGATGCCGAGCTGGGTCGCGGCGATGTACAGGTCCAGATTTTGCAGGGCGCGCTGGGTCGCCCGCGCCGTCTTGTTGCCCTCCTCGGCGAGCTGGTCGATTCGGGTGCGGCGCACGCTCACGAGCGCGAACTCCGCCGCGACGAAAAACCCGTTGACGAGCACGAGGACGAACAGGGCGACGATCCCTAAAAGGTCATTCATGAATGGGCGCGCTCCATCGCGCCCCGGCGTTCCGCGCGGCACAAGCTGCCCGCCTCTCGCCCCGCCGCTGTGGGCCGGGAGAAGGCGTCGGTCGCCGGTAGGGGGGCCACAGCAAAAACGCCGCCCGCAGGCGGAGTTCACCGGGCGTCAAACCAGAGCCAGAACTGGGAGGCTCCATAGACAGGAGAGTTTAGCACATCTCGGGCGGAGTGGCGATGTGCATGCCGCCTCATCCTGTGGCGGAGCCGAGAGGAGGGGCGAAGAGTCTCTTCCTGGCTTCGAGACTCAAACTCATCCGTCCTTCAAGCTATCCACCGCCCAACCCACGCGAGCAGCGGCGGCCCCAGCACCACCGCGCCGACGAGCAGCGCCCCCACGCTCGCCACGAGAACCGCGCCCGCCGCCGCGTCCTTCGCCACTTTGGCGAGCGGGTGAAGCTCCGGGCTGGCGAGGTCCACGACCGCCTCCAGCGCCGTGTTGAGGAGTTCGAGGCTCAGCACGAGCGTGCAGCAGAGGAGGATGGGAGAGAGGGGGACGCGCAGGAGGAAGGCGAGCGCGACTGCGACGACGCCCGCCCAGACCTCGATGCGGAAGTTGGCCTGCACCCGGTAGCTGTAGACGAATCCGGCCCACGCAAAGCCCGCCGAGCGCCACCAGCGCCGCAGCGAGAGGGCCGACCCCTCCGACCTCACCGACCCGGCCTCACGTTTCCTGGGGCAGAGCCGCCCGCGCGGCGTTCCAGGCGTCGTGGAAGACCTGCCACTCCTCCCCGGTCGCGCCCTCCTCGAAGCCCAGGCCCTCCGCGTGGGGGTGGTCGTGCCCGACGAGGTGGGTCAGGCCGTGGCTGGCGAGGAGGGCGACCTCGCGCGTCAGCGAGTGCCTGCGCGCCTCTGCCTGCCGCGCCGCCGTGTCCAGGCTGATGATGATGTCGCCCAGATGCGGCGGCATGAAGGGGTCGCCCGGCTCCCAGGTCGGGAAGCTGAGCACGTCCGTCGCCGCGTCCTCGCCCCAGTGCTCGCGCTTCAGGGCGCGGATGGCCCGGTCGCCCACGAGCACGACCGTCACCTCCCGGTCCTCGACCCCGAAATGCCGCATCGCCGCCGCCAGCGCCGCGCGCAGGGCGGGCCGCAGTCCGGCGGGGGAAGCTTTGCGGGCGATGAGGTCGATCACGGGGAAGAGAGTAATGCACGGGGGCGGGTGCCGGGCGCAGACTCGGCGCACCGATGCCCCCTTCCCGCCGTCTTGCGCTTGGCCTGCTCCTGCTGGTTCTCACCTCCTGCGAGAACCGGTCAGCCACACTCCGGCACAAAGGGAACCGCCTGCTGACGGCGGCGGATGTGGTGGGCTTCTGTCAGGCCACGGCGGAACTCGCCGTGCAGAAGGTGAACAAGCGGTCCGGTCCTCAAATGCAAAACGAGGTCTTGACCAGACCCACGCGCCTTCCCGGACGTTGGAAACTGGAGGCACGGATGGTCAGCTCACAGGAGGGCACCGTGCGAACCAGCGACCCATACTCCTGCGTCGTGACAGGCGAGACGGTTCGCACGGCCAACGCCAGCGTCTCCCTGAAGAACTTCTCCTGGTGATTTCGATGACCCCGAGTTCCTGTCTCTAGACTGCTGCTATGACCCTGACCTCGCTCCCCCTCGAAGCCATCCGGGCACAGTTCCCGCCCCTCGCCTCGGGCCGCGCGTACCTCGACAACGCGGCGGGCGGCCTGCTGCCCACGCGGTCCATCGCGGCGATCACGGACCACCTGACCCGCTACGGCGCGACGAACGCCATGCCGGGGCACGCGCCGGGGCGGGAGGTGCTGGCCCTCAAGCACCGGGCGCGGGAGGGAACGGCCCTCTTCCTGAACGCGACTCCCGAGGATGTGGCGCTGGGGCCGAGCGCGACCGCCCTCGCCTTCCGGCTGGCAGGGGCCTTCGCGCGGCTGTGGGGGCCGGGCGACGAGGTGATCGTCAGCGGGCTGGAGCACGAGGCGAACGCGAGTCCGTGGCGCGAGCTGGAGCGGGTGGGCGTGACCGTGCGGGTGTGGCACGCGCGGCAGCCCGAGATGCGGCTTCACCCGGACGACCTCGCCGCGCTGCTCTCGCCCCGCACGCGGCTCGTGTCGGTCACGGCGGCGAGCAACGTCCTCGGCGTGACGGTGGACGTGCCCGCCGTGGCGGCGCAGGTGCGGGCGGCGGGCGCGTGGACGGTCGTGGACGCGGTGCATGCGGCGGCCCACCGCCTCCCCGACGTGCGGGCATGGGGGGCTGACTTCGTGACCTTCAGCCCCTACAAGGTGTGGGGGCCGCACCTGGGGGCGCTGTGGGTGAACCCGGAGCTGCGCGAGCACTTGCCCTGGCCGCGCCTGAGCTTCGTGCCGGAGGGGGACATTACCGGGCTGGAGCACGGCACGCCCCAGTTCGAACTCCTCGCCGGGTGGCTCGGCACGCTGGACTACCTGCGCGACCTCGGCGGGGGCGAGACGCTGAACCGCGCGGCGCTGGAGACGGCCTTCGCCCACATTGCGGAGTTGGAACGGCCTGTAGCGGGGCGGCTGCTCGAAGGCTTGCTGGAGACGCCGGGCGTCACGGTGTACGGTCCCCCGACGACGGAGGGCCGGGTCGGCACCGTCGCCTTCCGGGTTGATGGCGAAACGCCGGAGGCCACCGCCGACCGCCTCACGCGCCGGGGGGTGGATGCGGGGGCGGGGCACTTCTACGCTGTGCAGCCCCTCACGGACCTCGGCCTGTACCCGGAGGGCGTGGTGCGGGCGAGCATCGGGCACTACACGACGTTGGAGGATGTGGAGCGGCTGTTGGCGGGCCTGCGAGGGTGACTTTCCGCTTTCCCGCTCCCGAAGATGCCGCCGATAGGAAGATGCTGGACGACATCCGCCGCCACGGCTGGCACGTGATCAAGGTGCCTGCCGACGAGGAGGGGCCGGGTTTCGCCTTCACGCTGGGCCTGTACGCCCGCTTCGATCACCCGGAGGTCATCATCTTCGGCCTCGACCTCGACCTGATGCAGCAAATTTTGAACGGCATCGGGGACGACGTGAAGGCGGGTGAGCGGCGCTACGCCGCCGGGCGGCAGGAGTCGGGTGTGCTGGAAGGTTACGACTGCGCCTTCGTGGAGGTCGCCGCACCACACTTCCGGGATTACCTGGGCACCGCCGTCTGGCTCTACCGCCGCCAGCCCTTCCCGGCCCTCCAGTGTGTATGGCTTGACAGGGCGGGTGCCTTCCCGTGGGAGGACCGCCTCGACGCCCGCTTTCTGCCCCTGCAACCCCTCCTCGACCGCTGACTCCTCGACCTCCCGACCCCTGACGGCCTGCCTGCCGCCCCCTCAGTCCACGCGCGGCGACGGCTCGTCGTCCAGCGTCTCGCCGGGACGCGCCTCGTCGGCCCACACCTTCATGTGGGTGAGGCGGGCGTTGCCGAAAGCGGTGGTAAAGGCCACGTCCGAGGCGTCGCGTCCCTGCGCGATGAGCACGCGGCCAATGCGCGGGACGTTGTGCCGGGCGTCGAAGGTGCGCCACTCGCCGTCGAGGAAGGCCTCGAACCACGCGTGGAAGTCCATCGGCACGCCACCCGAGTCGAAGTCGATGTCGGGGAGGTAGCCGCACACGTAGCGGGCGGGGATGTTCAGCGCCCGGCAGAAGGCCACGCCCATGTGGGCGAAGTCGCGGCACACCGCGCGCTTGCTGTCGAACGCCTGCTTGGCCGTGGTCGTGGAGTTGCTGCCGTAGCCGTACACGCACTCGTCTTGCAGGAAGTCCGACACCGCCTGCACCTGCGCCCAGCCGCCCTGGATATGCCCGAACCGCTCCCACGCCTCGTTGCTGATCAGGTCGCTGTCCACGTAACGGCTCGGCAGAAGGTAGGTGATCGTCTCGTCGGGCAGTTCCTCCACCAGATGCTTGCGGAGGTTCGGCAGCACCGGGTCGGCGTGGCCCGTCACCTCCGCGAGCAGGTCGTGGCCGAGGACGAACTCTCCCGGCTGGGCGAGGACACGCCAGATCAGGTTGCCGTGGGTGTCGGTGTAGGTGTGGATGCCCTCGGCGGCCCCCAGCATCCGCTGGTCCACGAGGCGCTGGCGGGTGCCGGTGGCCCCGAGGCGTTCCTGGGGCTGCACCACGAACAGCATGGGCGTGGGATATTGCACGTCGAACGTCAGGGAAAAGCCCGCACGAATGCGAATCGGCTGCTCGATGGGGAGGGTGGCAGGTTCGGTCTGTGCGTCGAGCTGGGCCATACAGGTACAGTTTGCCGTGCCGGAGGCGGGAAGCGGATGTGTGGTCTATTCCGCGTCCCCTTGAGACCTCCGCGCCAGACACTCACACCGGGGGCCGCTACCCTGCCCCCATGAACCGCCTCGCCCAGGAGTCCAGCCCCTATCTCCTCCAACACGCCGAGAATCCGGTCGATTGGTGGCCGTGGGGGGAGGAAGCCTTCGCCGAGGCGCGGCGGCGGGACGTGCCCGTGCTGCTCTCGGTCGGCTACTCGACCTGCCACTGGTGCCACGTCATGGCCCACGAGAGCTTCGAGGACGCTCAGACGGCGGCAGTCATGAACGCGCACTTCGTCAACGTCAAGGTGGACCGCGAGGAGCGGCCCGACGTGGACGGCGTGTATATGGCGGCGACACAGGCCCTCACCGGGCAGGGCGGCTGGCCGATGACGGTCTTCCTCACGCCGGACGGCGAACCCTTCTACGCGGGCACGTACTTCCCGCCTGTGGACCGCTATGGGATGCCGGGCTTTCCGCGTCTCCTCGCCTCCGTCGCCCACACCTGGCAGGAGGGCCGCGAGGGGCTGCTCGGCAACGCGCGGGCGCTGACCGAACACGTCCGCGAGGCGAGCCGTCCGCGCCCGGCCTCGGGGGAGGAAGACCTCCCCGCCGACTTCCTGCGCCGGGGGGTGGAGAACCTGCGCCGCCTCTATGACGGCGACCGGGGCGGCTTTGGCCGCGCGCCCAAGTTCCCCGCGCCGACGACCCTCGACTTCCTCCTCACCCAGCCGGAGGGGCGCGACATGGCCCTCCACACCCTGCGGATGATGGGGCGCGGCGGGCTGTACGACCAGCTCGGCGGCGGCTTCCACCGCTATTCCGTGGACGACCGCTGGCTCGTCCCCCACTTCGAGAAGATGCTCTACGACAACGCGCAGCTCACCCGGACGCTGCTCCGCGCGTGGCAGTACACCGGAGATGAGGGCTTTACCCACCTCGCCCGCGAGACGCTGGCGTATCTGGAGCGCGAGATGCTGTCGCCGGAGGGGGGCTTTTCCTCCGCTCAGGACGCCGATACCGAGGGTGTGGAGGGCCTGACCTTCACCTGGACGCCCGCTGAAATCCGCGAGGTTCTGGGCGACGGGCCGGACGCCGACCTCGTGCTGCGGGTGTACGGCGTGACGGACGCGGGCAACTTCGAGGACCCCCACCGGAGGGACGCGGGGCGGCGAAACGTGCTGCACGTGCCCACCCCCGTCGAGGCGCTGGCCCGCGATCTGGGCGAGCCGGAAGGGGTGCTGACCGCCCGGCTGGACGCCGCCCGCACCCGCCTCCTCGCCGCGCGGCAGGCCCGGCCCCAGCCCGGCACGGATACCAAAGTGCTGACCTCGTGGAACGGGCTGGCCCTCGCCGCCTTCGCCGACGCGGGCCGCATCCTGGGGGAGGGCCGTTACCTCGACCTTGCCCGCCGCAACGCCGAGTTCGTGCGCGAGCGGCTGCGCCTGCCCGACGGCACCCTCCGCCACACCTTCAAGGATGGCGTGGCCCGCGTGGAGGGGTTGCTGGAGGACCACGCCCTGTACGCCCTCGGCCTCGTCGCGCTGTATCAGGCGGGCGGCGACCTCGCGCACCTGCATTGGGCGCGGGAGCTGTGGGAGGTCGTGCGCCGTGACTTCTGGGACGAGGAGGCGGGCCTCTTCCGCTCTACGGGCGGGCGGGCCGAGGCGCTCCTCACCCGGCAGGCGCAGGGCTTCGACTCCGCCGTGCTGAGTGACAACGCCGCCGCCGCGCTCCTCGGCCTCTGGGTGGAGCGGTATTTCGGGGACGAGGAGGCTGGTCGGCTGGCACGCCGAACGGTGCTGACCTACCGGGGAGATATGCTCGCCGCCGTCAGCGGGTTCGGGGGGCTGTGGCAGGCCGCCGCCTTTCTGGAAGCGCCCCATGTGGAGGTCGCGCTCATCGGCACGCGTGAGGAGAGAGCGCCGTTGGAGCGGGTTGTGGCGCGGTATCCTCTGCCCTTCGCGGCGCTGGCACCCGCCGAGCGTGGGGAGGGGTTGCCCGTGCTGGAGGGGCGTTCGGGTGGGGGGACGGCCTACGTGTGTGTCGGGCACGCCTGCGACTTGCCGACGCGGGAGGCGGGGGTGTTGGAGGGGCAGCTTCGGCGGTTGGTGGGGTGATGGAGGAGGGGCAGGGCATCTTACGCCGTTTGCCCCCACCTCCCACAGGGGGCAGGGGGAGTGGCGCTGCGCTAGGCAAAGTGCTCGTTGGCTGCGTGGGAGTGCGTGTTCTCTAGCTGGCAAGGTCTGATCTTGTTGCGCCCTATCTGGAAGGCCCACCCAGGAAGCTCCGCGAGCAAGGTGTGGTGGTGGCGTGGGGCGTCGGTTCACGGACAAGGGTTGGGCGTTGAGAGTGACGGTTTTCAGAGCGCAAAAGCTCAAGCGTCTTTTCTCTCTCTGCCCTCGTGGGGGACTCGGAGAGCTGCGAAGCAGAGGCCCAGGGTGAGGGGAGGGGACGTGTGACCCACTCCACCGCCTAACCCTCACAAACAACGCTCCTCTCCCCTCGTGGGGGAGGTTGGGAGGGGGATGGCGAGCAACGCCCGCCCGAAGCTTCACACAAGTCGCAATGATGCTCTTGTGCTCCCTCCTTACCCCCGCCCCACCTCCCGCACCCCCTCCGGCGCGGCCACAAACGCCACCTCCGCCATGCCGAGGAAGAAGCCCGTCTCCACCACGCCCAGGGTGCCCTTGATCTGTCGTTCGAGGGCCGGGGCGTCGAAGGTTTCCGGCAACCGCGCGTCGAAGATGTAGTTGCCGTTGTCGGTCACGTAGGGCTGAGCGCCGGGCTGGCGCAATCGTCCCCCCAGTCCCAGGGCGCGCAGGCGCTCGATGGTGGACAGGAAGCCGAAGCGCGCAATCTCCACGGGCAGCGGTGCCTTTTCGCCCAGGCGGGAGACGAGCTTGGTGTGGTCGGCGATGATGACGAGGCGGCGGGCCTGCACCTCGGTCAACTTCTCGCGCAGGAGCGCCCCGCCGAGGCCCTTGATGAGGTTGAGCGCCGGGTCAATCTCGTCCGCCCCGTCGATGGCGAGGTCGAGGGGTCGGGGGTCGAGGGGCTGCACCGGGATGCCGACCTCGCGGGCCAGCGCCTCCGAGGCGTCGGAGGTCGCCACGCCGACCACGCCGCTGATCTCACCCGCCGCGAGCCGACGCCCGAGTTCCAGAATCGCGTACTTCGCGGTGCTGCCCGTGCCCAGGCCGACCCGCATCCCACTCTCCACCAGCAGGGCGGCGCGGATGGCGGCCTGTTCCTTCAGGGCCTCCAGGTCAGGCACCTCGCGCCTCCCGGTCAGTGTCGATGGCGGCGGCCACCGCGTCGGCGTGGCCCTCGACCTGCACGGTGGGCCAGGCTTTGATGAGGCGACCGTCCGGGTCGATCAGGAAAGTTGTCCGTTTCACGCCCTCCGTCACCTTGCCGAAGCTGTTCTTGGGGCCGAAAGCACCCACCGTCCGCAGGAAGACGGCGTCCGCGTCGGTCAGGAGGGGGAAGGGCAGGCCGTACTTCTCCCCGAAGGCGCGGTGGCTGTCGGCGTCGTCGCGGCTCACACCGAGGATGGCGGCACCGTGGGCCTTGAGCAGCGCGCTGTCGCGGAAGTCGCACGCCTCGCGCGTGCAGCCGGGGGTGTCGTCCTTCGGGTAGGCGTAGAGGACGACGTAGCGGCCCGCGTAGTCGGCGAGGCGGTGGGTGCGGCCCTCCGCGTCGGGCAGGGCGAAGGTGGGGAAGGGGTCGCCGGGCGTGGGCGTCGGGGTGAGGTCGGTCATGTCCCAGAGCGTACCGGAAAGGCCGGGGCGGGGCGGAGTCCCTTTAGAGTTCTTACCTCCAGGCGCGTATTCTGGACGGCGTGAAGCTCGCCCCGTACATCGACCACACGCTCCTGAAGGCGACCGCCACCGCCGCCGACATCCGCCTCCTCTGCGCCGAGGCGCGCGAGCATGGATTCTATGCCGTGTGCATCAATCCGGTCTTCGTGCCCCTCGCCGTGGCCGAGCTGGCGGGGTCTGGCGTGAAGGTGGCGACCGTGTGCGGTTTCCCGCTGGGCGCGGTCCTGAGCGAGCAGAAGGCGGTGGAGGCGCGGCTCAGCGTGGAGGCGGGCGCGGACGAGGTGGATATGGTCATCCACCTCGGCGCGGCGCTGGGGGGCGACTGGGAGGCGGTGGAAGCCGACGTGCGCGCAGTGCGGCGGGCGATTCCGGGGACGGTCCTCAAGGTCATCATCGAGACGTGTTACCTCAACGAGGACCAGAAGCGGGGCGCGACGGGGGCGGCGGTGCGGGGCGGGGCCGACTTCGTGAAGACCTCCACGGGCTTCGGCACGGGCGGGGCGACGGTGGAGGACGTGCGGCTGATGGCCGAAGTGATCGCGGGCCGGGCGCAGATCAAGGCGGCGGGCGGCGTGCGTACCCCCGCCGACGCGGAGGCGATGATCGCGGCGGGCGCGACCCGGCTGGGGACCTCGGGCGGCGTGGCGCTCGTGGCGGGCGAGCGGGCCGGGGCAGGGTACTAGCGTGGCCGTGAGCGTGGTCCTCGCGTCGGGCAGCCCCCGGCGGCGCGAACTCCTGACCCACCTCGGCGTGGCGTTCCGGGTCGTCGTGAGCGGCGCGGACGAGGACAGCCCGGAGACGGACCCGGCGCGACTCGCGGGCGAGCTGTCCAACCTCAAGGCTGGAGCGGTCGCCCAGGAGCATCCAACTTCCGTGGTCATCGCCGCCGATACCGTGGTCGCGGTGGACGGCTCCTTGCTCGGCAAGCCGGAGGGCGAGGCCGAGAACCGCGCCTTCCTGCGGCGGCTCTCCGGGCGGACCCATCAGGTGTATACGGGCGTGACGGTCGTCTCCCCGCGTGGCACGGCGGGCGACGTGGAGCGCACGGACGTGACCTTCCGTGAGTTGACGGACGCTGAGATAGCCCACTACGCCCGCACGGGCGAGGGGCTGGACAAGGCGGGCGGCTACGGCATTCAGGGCGTCGGCATGGCGCTCGTGGCGCGGGTGGACGGCGACTACTCCAACGTGGTCGGCTTCCCGCTCGGGTTGGTCGTCCGGCTCTTGCGTGAGGCGGGCGTGCCCGTCTGGGGCGAGGTTCGGAGTGGGGGAGAGGCGCGCGTATCCCTGTGAGACGGCTCATCTTCCCTCCCACCCCCGCCCGGCAGGAGCCTGACCTCCCCGGCAACTGGCGACTGGCGACTGGCGACCCCTCCCCGGAGTCCCCATGAGAGCCACCCGCCAACTCCTGCTCCTCTACGCCGCGCTCCTCCTCGTGAGCATGGTCGCCACCCGCTTTCAGGTCGTCGCGCCGACCGCGCTGAGCGGGGCGACCGCACCCGTGACGCGCGTGGTTCTCACCGCCACCGACAACGTGCGCCGGGCCTACGTGAACGTGGTGCAGGAACGGAACCTCGCGGGTGAGGTGCGCGACCTGCGCCGCCAGAACGACGCGCTGACCCAGCGCAACGAACTCCTGTCGCGCGAGGTCTCCCGCTTGCGACAGGTCGTGCAGATTCGCGCGACCCAGGCCCCAAACGCGGTGGGGCTGGCGCAGGTCGTGGCGGTGGACCCCAGCCCCCTGCTCGCCCGGCTCACGCTCAACCGGGGGCAGGAGGACGGCGTGCGGGTGCGGATGCCCGTCACGGTGCCCGGCGGGCTGGTCGGGCAGGTCGTCGGCGTCAGCGCCAACCGCGCCACGGTGGTCGGGCTGGTGGACCCCGAGAGCAGCGTCGGCGTCACGCTGGAGGGCAGCCGGGGCGGGCGCGGCCTCGCGGTGGGCTTCCCGCCCGACCGCCTGCGCGCCCAGTTCTCCCGCAGCGTGCCCGTCAAACCCGGCGATGTCCTCGTCACGAGCAGCCTCGGCGGGGTGTATCCGGTGGGCATCCGGGTGGGCACCGTGGAGCGGGTGCTGCCCCTCGGCCCCAACGACGTGAACCGCGCGGTCGTCGTGCGGCCCGCCGTGGACGTGGGCGCGGTGGAAGACGTGACGCTGCTGGAGGGCCTGTGATCCGCTCCGGCGTGGGGGGGCGGTCCGGCCTCGCGGTGGGGGGACCGGGGCGGTGGGTCAGTCCCGTCCTCTACGCGCTGCTGCTCGTCGTGGTGCAGGGGGCGCTCTCCAGGCTGCTCGACGGCTCGCCCGTGCCGCCGCCCAACCTCTTCCTGCTGACGGCGGTGGCGCTCGTGTGGCGCTTCTCCCCGGTCGCCGCGCTGCTGGGGGCCTACGGGGTGGGGCTGGCGCAGGACATCCTCGGCGGCGGCGTTCTGGGCCTCCACGCGGCGGGGGTGGCGGGCGGCGTGCTGCTCGTCCTCACGGTGCGGCGGCTCGTGGCCGGGGCGGGCGCGGTGCAGGCGGTGGTGACGGTCCTGGCGGCGACGGTGGGGCAGTGGCTCGCCTTCCTGTTCCTGACCTACTGGCTGCGCTCTGACCTCGTGACGCTCGATACACTGATCCGCACCGTGCCCCTCGCCTTCCTGACGACGCTGCTCGCCTTCCCCCTGTGGGAGAGGGTCGTGCGCTGGGGTCTGGGGCCGCGCGCCGGGTCGCAGGGGGGGCTGGGATGAGCCGGGCCGGGGACGCGCTGGGCCGCCGCACCCGTCCGCGCCGCCGGGTGGGACGGCGGGCCGCTGCCCCCATCTCGGGTGCCCTCCCCGTCCGCGTGATGGCCGTGGGCTTCAGCCTGGCGCTGGTGGTCCTCGGCGGGCGGCTCTTCCAGCTTCAGGTCACGCGGCATGACCAGTTCGCCGTCCAGTCCGCGAGCAACTTCCAGCGGGACGAGGTGGTGCGCGCCCTGCGCGGGGAGATTTCCACCCGCGACGGTGTGCTCCTCGCCACGAACCGCCTCGCCGTGGACCTCGTGTACACCGGGCGGCGCGACCCGGCGGACCCCGCGCAGGCGATCCCCGCGTGGGACCGGATTCAAGCCCTCGCCGGAGTCAGGCCGGGCGACCTCGTGAACGGGCAGCCCCGCGAACCCGACCCCGAGCGTGAGACGGAGGTGGTCCTCGCCCGCAACGTCCCGCAGGAGCGGCTGGCGGCGCTGTACGAGTACACGGTCCTCGCGCCCGGCCTGGAGCTGCGCGAGCGGGTGGAGCGCGTCTACCCGCAGGGCAAATTGGCCGCGCACCTCCTGGGCTACGTGCTGGAGGCCAACCGCCGTCAGGTCGAGGAGGAGGGCTACGCGGTCGGGGACATGGTGGGCATCTCCGGGCTGGAGTACAGCCAGCAGTCGGTGTTGGCGGGCATGAACGGCCTGCGCCGCCGCGAGGTGACGGCGAACGGGCGGCCCCTCACCGAGCGGATCATCGATCCCGGACGGCAGGGACAGGACCTCGTGCTGACCCTCGACAGCACCCTCCAGCGGGCCGCCGAGGCCGCGCTCCGCGAGGGGCTGGCCGACGTGAACCGGGGCCGCCTCGCGGGCGGGGGCCGACCCGACCCGTACACGCGCGGGGCCGTCATCGCCATCGACCCGCGCACGAACGAGGTGCTGGCGATGGCGAGCAGCCCGACCTTCGACCCCAACTGGTTCTCGCGGGTGCCCGGCCCCGATCCGGTCGCCAAGCAGTGGGCGGTAGACCCCAACCGCAAGGACGCTGCGCTCGACGCCGTGACGAGCAACCGGGTGGTGCAGCCGTACAACCCCGGCAGCGTGTTCAAGCTCACCTCGACCATCGCCTTCGTCGAGAAGTGGGGCAACTTCACCACGAACTGCGCGCCCGTGTACTACTTCGGGCGGGCGGCCTTCCGCAACTGGGCGCGCTACAGCCTCGGCCCGGTGGACGGTCGCAAGGCCATCGCCTTTTCCTGCAACCCGTGGTACTACACCTCGGCGGTCAAGGGCGGCCCCGCCGGGTACTCGCGCCAGCTCAAGGCCCGCGCCACCGAACTCGGCTTCCGCTCGCCCACGGGCCTCGAACTCGTCGGCGAGAAGCTGGGCGACGTGCCCGACATCGACGACTACACCACCCCCGAACATCCGTGGTACGGCGGCTCCGGCCTGAACATGAGCATCGGCCAGGGCGATGTCCTCGTCACGCCCGCGCAGCTCATCTCGGTCATGAGTACCATCGTCAACGATGGGATGAAGCGGCCCCTCACCGTCCTGAAGAGCGTGGGAGGGAAGGCCCAGCCGCGAAAGCCCGCCGTCAGCGTGGTGAGGAACGGCAACACCGACATCTTCAAATTCGTCAAGGAGGGCATGTCCTGGGCGACGAGCATCCCCACGGGCACCGCCCGCCACGAGGTCGGCCCCCTGCTCTTCCCCGTCCGCACGGGCGGCAAGACGGGCACGGCGGAAAACGGCCTCTCGCGCCGCTACAACTACGCCTATACGCACGCCTGGTACGAGGGCTACGGCCCGCTGAACAACCCCAACTTCGCGGTCGTCACCTTCTTCCAGAACGGTGGCGAGGGGTCCGGCCCGGCGCTGAAGGCCGCCAAGAAGATGTTCGCCGCCCGCTGGTGCGTGACGCTGGACGAGCGCGGCAGCGCCCTGCCCCTCGGCGAGCAGCAGCCCTGCACGGGCGAGCTGGAGCGGATGCACG
Organism: Deinococcus sp. YIM 134068; assembly: GCF_036543075.1. Lineage (NCBI taxonomy): Bacteria > Thermotogati > Deinococcota > Deinococci > Deinococcales > Deinococcaceae > Deinococcus > Deinococcus lichenicola. Next base: position 156,991 of record NZ_JAZHPF010000003.1, on the reverse strand, counting down.
AGGTCTACAAGATCAGGGCCGAGCGGGAGGCGGCGCAGCGGGCGCGGGCGGAGGCCGAGGCCGAGGAGTAGGGCAGAGGTGGCCTATTCCCGTCCCCTCACGCCCACCCACAGCACCCGCACGCCGGGCATCCCCAGGGCGTCCTGCGGCAGATAGAGGTTCCATTCGCCGTGCCGGGGAACGACTTCCGGGAGGCCCACCGCGCGCTGGAGGGCGTTCTGGTACGTCGAGCAGTCCAGCCCGTTCCTGGGGTCGTCCACGACGCCCACCCGGTAGGGCATTCCGTCCAGCCGGGCGGCCTCGGCGCGCAGGGCGGGCAGGTGCTGGGGGCGCACGCCCACGTCGAGGACGATCACCACGTCCCGCGACTCCAGCCGCTCCTGGGGGATGGTCTTCGGCCCGCCGTCGAGCAACCCGCCGCCGACGCCGAGCAGGCCGGGGGCCTCGGTGAGCAATCCCGGCGCGATCTTGCGGGAAACGTGGGTGCAGATGCCCCACGGGCGCAACGGACTCCACCGCGCCCCACACGCGAGGATCAGGCTGCCCTCCGGGGCGCGGGCGACGGCCTCCTTCAACCCCAGGAGGCGACCCTGCGGCACGATCTGATCGGTCAGCAGCCGCGCCGCGCTCACCTCCACGTCCGGCGGCCCCTCCCGGAAGCGCAGCTCGCGCACCCCGCCGGGCGTGCAGGCGCAGAGGGTCAGGCAAAGGAGGAGGGCGGCGAGGGGTCGGGTCTTCATCATCTTCCGACCGGAGAGTAGAGCACGGCCCGGCGGGAAAAAGGGAGCCTGATCGGGACCCCTTCCCCGGCGCGATATCCAGAATCTGTCGCGGTTGTCGAGCTGGTCGCTGGAAGCTGGCGGCTAGCGGTTGACCCCCTCCCCCCCACCGCCTTGAGCCACCCTGAAGACCCGTGTCCCCGCCGCCGTCTCCATCGCCTACACTTGCCCCGTATGACCGACCTCGCCCCGGCCCTGTCCGTCGCCGTGGAGGCCGCCCGCGCCGCCGGGGCCATTCACCTCGCCTACGCCGGGAAGGCGCTGAACATCCGCTCCAAGACCACCTACAGCGACCTCGTGACGGAGGTGGACGCCCTGTCCGAGGCCGCCATCAGAGAGATCATCGCCCGCGCCTACCCCGATCACGCGGTCCTCGGGGAGGAGGAGGGGCTGGCGGGTCTGGAGGACGCCTCCCACCGCTGGGTCGTGGACCCGCTGGACGGCACCGTGAACTACGCGCACGGCTTCCCCGTCTCCTGCGTGAGCGTGGGACTGGAGGAACGCGGCGAGCGGGTCGTCGGCGTCGTGTACGACCCCAACCGCGACGAACTGTTCACCGCCACGCGCGGCTGCGGGGCCTTCCTGAACGGCCAGCCCATCCGCGTGAGCGAGACGCCCGGCCTCACCACCCCGGCGCTCGTGTCCACCGGCTTTCCATACGACGCGAGCGGGGGCGGCAACCTCACCCTCGTCGCGCGGCTGCTGCGGCTCGGGGTGCCCGTCCGCCGTCCGGGGGCCGCCGCGCTGGACCTGTGCAACGTCGCCTGCGGGCGCATGGACGCCTACTGGGAGTTCGGCCTCAAGCCCTGGGACAGCGCCGCCGGAAGCCTGATCGTGGAGGAGGCGGGCGGCAGCGTCACCGACCGGGCGGGGGCCGCCACCCCCTACGCCCCCATGATCGTCGCCACCAACGGCCACCTCCACGCCGAACTCCTCGCCCTGCTGCGCGAGGAGGAGGGCTGAGTGCTGCCCGTCCTCCTCACCCTCCTGATCGTGCTGCTCAACGTCGGCGGGGTCGCCAGCATCCTGCTGCAATTCGGGCATGGCGAGTGGTCGCCCGCCATGAGGTCCACGGCGCTGCTGCTGGGGCTGGATGTGGTCGGGCTGTGGCTGCTGCGGAGGTTGCGGGAGCCGGGGTAGGGGAGGGAGTTAGGCGGTGAGGTCACTGCGTCGCCCCCTCACCCCGGCCCTCTCCCACGAGGGGAGAGGGAGAGAAACAGCTCAGGCCCTTGCTTTTAGCTCCTCCCCCTTGAGGGGGAAGGCCGGGTGGGAGTAAACGGGCCGGGCCTCCCCAGCAATCCTGCCCGTCAACTCCTCCTCACCCTCGCACTCACCCTTTCAGCACCGCCGTCAGATGCTTTTGCAGCGCCTTCAACACGGGCGCACTCTTCAGACACGCCGCCAGCGCCCGCGCCGCGTGGTGCTCACTCCCCCGCATCCCCTCCTCCAGATGCGCGGCGACCGTGGGGTGGAGCCGCCCGCCCGCATACAGCGCCGAGGCCAGCAGGTCATCCACGGGGAGACGGACGTGGAGTTCGCCGTCCAGCGTCACCGTCTCCACCACCGCCCGGCCCCGCTCGTCGGCGGTCAGGTGGGCGTGGAGGGGCCGCCCGGCGTGGCGCGAGACCTGCTCGACCGTGGGGAGAAGGGCGTTCACGAGGTTCGTGACGAGGCTCAGTCCGAGGAGGTGGGCGCGGGCCACGTCCGCCTCCCCGGTGCCGAGCGTCTGCGCCAGCCGCCGCGCGAGGCGTTCCCCCTCCTCACGCAACAGGGCCTGTGGATCATCCGAGGTCGTCATCGTGCCCCCAGCGTAACGGTCCGGAAGCGCGGCGTCTGCTGTCTGGACAGGACGTATTTTTGGCGTGCAGGACGACATACAACCCCCGCATTCGCCCATGAGACGATGGTGTAGTCTCAGCGGGATATGAACGTCATCGGCAAGGTCACCGTGCTTCCCCAACTGCCTCCCGCCATCGGGCGGCTGTCCGAACTCGCCTACAACCTCTACTGGTCCTGGACGCCGCACGCCCAGGCGCTCTACCAGGAACTCGACGCAGAGGCGTGGGAGACCTACCAGCACAACCCGGTCCGCACGCTGCTGGAGGTCTCGCAGGAGAGGTTGACCCGCGCCGCCGCCAACGCCGACTACGTGGCCCGCTACGAGCGGGTGATGGCCGAGTTCGACGCCTACATGACCAAGCGCGACACGTGGGCGAGCAAGAACGCCGCCGACCTCGCGCCCGTCGCCTACTTCAGCATGGAGTACGGCTATCACGAGTCGCTGCCGATCTACTCCGGCGGCCTCGGCGTGCTGGCGGGCGACCATTGCAAGAGCGCGTCCGACCTCGGGCTGCCCTTCACGGCGGTGGGGATGCTGTTCCATCAGGGCTACTTCCGCCAGATGTTCAACAAGGACGGCTGGCAGGAGGAGGCCTACGACGAGCTGGACCTGACCACCCTGCCCATCCGGCCCGCGCTGACCGCCGACGGTGAGGAGGCCCGCGTCAGCGTGCAGATCGGGAGCCGCACCGTCCACATCCGCGTGTGGGAACTCGCGGTGGGACGCATCAAGGTGCTGCTCCTCGACGCCAACGTGCCCGAGAACAGCGAGGAGGACCGCAAGCTCACCGCCCGGCTGTACGGCGGCAACCAGGAACTGCGCGTCCAGCAGTACGTGCTGCTCGGCGTGGCAGGCATCCGGGCGCTGCGGCTGCTGAACGTCCCCGCCGGGGTTTACCACATGAACGAGGGCCACGCCGCCCTCCTCGGGCTGGAGCGGGTGCGCGAGTACGTCGCCGGGGGGCTGGACTTCCGCGCCGCCGTGGAGACGGTGGCGAGCAGCACGCTCTTCACGACCCACACGCCCGTCCCCGCCGGGAACGACGCCTTCGCCTACGACCTGATGGACCGCTACCTCGGCCAGTGGCCCGGCCTGCTGGGAGCGGGCCGCGACGACCTGTACGCCCTCGCCCGCCACGAGCAGTTCTGGGACGGCCACTGGGTCCCCACCTTCTCCATGACCGTCTTCGCCCTGAACATGAGCCGCGCGGCGAACGGCGTCTCCGAACTCCACGGCGAGGTCAGCCGCGACATGTGGCGTTTCCTGTACGAGGGGGCCGAGGCGGGCGAGGTGCCCATCGGCCACGTGACGAACGGGGCGCACAACCTCACCTTCACCTCCCAGCCCATGCGCGACCTGCTGGGCACGGTGCTGCCCGCCGACTGGACCGAGCGGCTGGAGGACGAGGCGATGTGGGAGGCGGTGGAGCAGCTCACCGACACCCAACTCTCCGACGTGCAGTTGGAGATGAAGCGCGAGATGGTGACGTTCGTGCGCCGCAGCCTCCGCAATCAGATGCTCCGCAACGGGGCCAGCGCCGCCGACGTGGCCGCCACCGACACGGTGCTGTCCGAGAACGCGCTCACCATCGGTTTCGCCCGCAGATTTGCCACATACAAGCGCGCGACGCTGCTCTTCCGCGACAAGGCCCGCCTCAGCCGCATCGTGAACGACCCCGACCGCCCCGTGCAGTTCGTCTTCGCGGGTAAGGCGCACCCCGCCGACAACCCCGGCAAGGCGTTCATCCAGGAGATCTACCGCGTCTCGCAGGAGCCGGAGTTCCGGGGCAAGATCGTGATTCTGGAAAATTACGACATGAACGTGGCCCGCCACCTCGTGCAGGGGGTGGACATCTGGCTGAACAACCCGCGCCGCCCGCTGGAGGCCTCCGGGACGAGCGGCATGAAGGCGAGCTTCAACGGGTCGCCCAACTTCTCCATCCTCGACGGCTGGTGGCGTGAGGGCTACGACGAGACGAACGGCTGGCCCATCGGCGAGGAGCGCGAGTACAGCGACCTCCACGTTCAGGACGACGCCGACGCCTACAGCATGTATGGGACGCTGGAGGGCGAGATCGTGCCCCTGTACTACGGCAGCGGCGGGCAGCGGAGCGGCTGGGCGAGGACGGTGCGCCGGGCCATCCAGACGGTCAGCCCGCGCTTCTCCATGCAGCGGCAGGTCATCGACTACGTGCAGAAGTTCTACCTGCCGCTGACCGGGCGCGGGGCGGAGGTCGCCGCCGAGGGCGGGAAGCGTGCCCGCGAGATCGCCGCGTGGAAGACCTGGGTGCGCCAGCAGTGGCCCTACACGACCCTGCACGCCACCGCCCACCTGCCCACGACCGCCAAGCCCGGCGAGCGCGTGGAGGTCCGCGCGAGCGTCAACCCCGCCGGAATCCGCCCCGAGGAGCTTCAGGTCGAGGCCGTCCTCAAGCGCGGCGACCACGTGACCCGCGTGCCCCTCGCCCACGACGGCGACGGCAAGTTCAGCGCGCAGGTGCCGCTCGACGACAGCGGCCTGTACTCGGTCGGCGTGCGGATGGTGCCGGAGATCGAGGGCCTGAGCAACCCGCTGGAGGCGGGGCTGATCAAGTGGGCGTGAGGGGGTAGCTGTCAGCCGTCAGCTCTCAGCCATCAGCAGGGCCGCTCTCGCCGCATCGTCGGTGGGGGCGGCCTCGTTTCGGACGGGGGCATAATGGCGCGTGTGCGCCGTGCCCTGACCTCGCCTCCTCCCATTCCGGCGCTCGTCCTCTCCATGCTGAGCATTCAGGGTGGGGCCGCCTTCGCCAAGACGCTCTTTCCCACGCTCGGCGCGGCGGGGACCACCGCCCTGCGCGTCACGCTCGCCGCCGCCCTCCTGAGCCTGATCTTCCGACCCCGGCTGCGGGACCTCACGGCGGAGGCGTGGCGGGCCGTCCTGCCCTACGGCGCGGCCCTCGGCCTGATGAACCTCGCCTTCTACCTCTCGCTGACGCGGCTGCCGCTGGGGCTGGCCGTCACGCTGGAGTTCGTGGGGCCGCTGGTGCTGTCGCTCGTGCTGTCACGCCGCGCGGCGGACCTCGCGTGGGTGGGGCTGGCGGCGCTCGGCATCGTCCTCATCGCGCCGCACGGGGGGGAGGGGGGTGGCCTCGATCCCCTCGGCGCGGCGCTGGCGCTCACTGCCGGGGCGTTCTGGGCGCTCTACATCCTCGCGGGCGGGGCGGTCGGGCGGCGGGTGCCGGGCGTCACGGGCGTCGTCGCGGGAATGCTCGTCGCGGCGGTCATCACTCTGCCCTTTGGGATCGTCCAAGCGGGCGGTGGATTACTCGCCCCCACCGCTCTCCTCGCTGGCCTCGCCGTCGCCGTGCTCTCCAGCGCCCTGCCCTACAGCCTGGAGATGGCCGCTCTGCGCGCCCTGCCCGCCCGCGTCTTCGGCGTGCTGATGAGCCTCGAACCCGCCCTCGCCGCCCTGAGCGGCCTGCTCTTCCTGAGCGAGCGCCTGACCCTGTTGCAATGGCTGGCGATGGGCTGCGTGATCGCCGCCAGCGCGGGCATCAGCCTGAGCGGCGGGCGACAGGTAGTGGAGGGGGAACCGGCGAATTGAGGGAGTTGAAGGGCTAATCCTTGCGAGATGAGAAGCCATTCGTCAAGCAACTTCAGGAATCGGGCTGGTAATCTTCAAACTCCCACGCCCCAAAGCGGCTCAGTCTTCGAGCTATCTCACTCCAATCGGTTCCCAGGCATCTTGAAACGTGTCGCTCCACAGCTCTTTTGATAAGAGCTGCGTCGTACTCAAGCACGATGAGCATATGTCGTCCCCAGACGTATTTTTCGTCGGCGTGCTCTTGCTTGAGCCAATCTGGCGTACACACGAACACGTCAAACGACTCGGCTGCATCGCTGCCTTCCGGTCCTATCATCAGACGAAGCGAAAACCCGAAGTTGCCCTCGGTTTCCGGCCAATAATCCTGTAGAGGAGAAGCCAGGTCTGGAGAAAACATCTCCTTGAGTTCCGCTCTCATGGGTTACACCGTCCGGGAAGGTCTTACGCCTCCCCATGCTCCGGCATACTCGCCGTGATCGCCGGGTCCACCCCATCCTCGAACCGCCTGAAGTTCTCGCGGAACATTCCGGCCAGCTTGCGGGCGGTGTGGTCGTAGGCGTCCGCGTCGGCCCAGGCGTCGCGCGGATTCAGCACCTCGCTCGGCACACCGGGGACCTCGGTCGGAATCTCCAGATTGAAGAACGGCTCGCGGACGAACTCCACCCCGTCCAACTCGCCGGAGAGCGCGGCGTTGATGAGGCGGCGGGTGTGCCGGATGCTCATGCGGTGGCCCTGGCCGTACTGCCCCCCCGTCCAGCCCGTGTTGACGAGCCAGACGCGAGCGCCGCTCTCCTGCACCTTCTTTGCCAGCAGCCGGGCGTACTCGCCGGGGTGACGGGGCATGAAGGGCGCGCCGAAGCAGGTGGAGAAGGTCGGGCTGGGTTCGGTCACGCCGTCCTCGGTGCCCGGAATCTTGGCGGTGAAGCCGCTGATGAACTGGTACATCGTCTGCTCGGGCGTGAGGCGGCTCAGTGGCGGCAGCACCCCGAAGGCGTCGGCGGTCAGGAAGACGATGTTCTGCGGATGCCCGGCCCGGCCCTCCTCCACGATGTTGTCGATCTGCGTGATGGGATAGGCGCTGCGGGTGTTCTCGGTCAGCGAGCCGTCGTCCAGATCGGGCGTGCCGTCCCCGCGCAGCACGACGTTCTCCAGCACCGTGCCGTAGGTCCGCGTGGTGCGGTGGATGGCGGGTTCGGCCTCCGGGTTGAGGTTGATCACCTTCGCGTAGCAGCCGCCCTCGAAGTTGAAGACGCCCGTATCCGTCCAGCCGTGCTCGTCGTCACCGATGAGTTTGCGGGCGGGGTCGGCGCTCAGGGTCGTCTTGCCGGTGCCGCTCAGGCCGAAGAAGAGGGCCACGTCGCCGTCCGGTCCCACATTGGCCGAGCAGTGCATGGGCATCACGCCCGCCTCCGGCAGCAGGAAGTTCAGCACCCCGAAGATGCCCTTCTTGTTCTCGCCCGCGTACTGGGTGCCGCCCGCGATGATCATCTTCCGGCTGAAGTTCACGAGGATGAAAGTCTCGCTCCGGGTGCCGTCCGTCTCCGGGTCCGCCCGGAAGGAGGGGATGTTCAGCACCGTCCAATCGGGCTGGAACGTCTCCACCTCCGCCTCGGTGGGCCGCACGAACATGTTCCGCACGAACAGCGAGTGGTACGCCATCTCCGTCACCACGCGCACGGCGAGGCGGTGGGCGGGGTCGGTGCCCGCGTACACGTCCTGCACGAAGAGTTCCCGGCCCTCGGCGAAGGCGGTCATCTTCCCCAGCAGGCGGTCGAAGACTTCCGGGCGGATCGGCGTGTTGAAGCCGCCCCACCACACCGTCTCGCGGGTGAGGTCGTCCTCCACGATGAAGCGGTCCTTCGGGCTGCGGCCCTTCTTGTTCGTCCGCACGGCCAGCGGTCCGCCCGCCGCCCGCTCCCCCTCGCCCAGCCGCAGGGCGGCCTCGTACAGCTCGTCCACGCCGGGGTTGTGGTGCAGGGTCGCGTTCTGGATACCTAGGGTTTGCAGGGGGTTGGGGCTGGTCAGGCTCATGGGGGGCCTCCGGGGAAGGTGAGGGGGCGGCGAGATGGACGAGGACTAAGGTTGCTTAATCTTTGCCCGTGAAGCGGTTCCATTCCAAACTTGGTGTTGTCACGGGCCGGGAAACACCCGCGCATGCAAGGCACGAAAGGCAAGGTTTGGGGCAGAAGGTGCAAGGGCGAAAAAGAAAAGGGGCACCCGGTCGTTCAGGTGCCTCCTTCTCGGGGTGATGTAGGTTTATCGGGTCTGGCCGCCGCCCGCCCCAGTGGGAAGCGGATTGCCCTGCGCGTCCACGACGCGGACCTCGCGGTAGGCACCGGGAACACGCACCAGGGTCCACGGGCTGGTGATCGCCTGGGTGGTGATGCTGCCCGCGCCGGGAGAGCGGACCTCGGCGGTGAGGGTGAGGACGCCGTTCTGAGCGCTGGCCCCGGTGACGCGCACGCTGTAGCCGCCCGTGGGCCGCTGCCCGAGGAAGACGCCGACGACCGTGCTGCCCGCCGTGACGCTGGGCACGGCGGGGGTGCCCGTCTGCCGCCCGTAGGCGAGGCCATACAACGCGCTGACGGCTCCCTGGGTGGCCGCCACCTGCACGGAGGACGTGGTGACGGCGGCGTTCGTGCCGCTGGCGAGTTCGGTAAAGCTCACGCGCACCCCCTGACTGGCGACGGGCTGGCCGCTGCCGGGCAGCGTTGTTCCGGGCTGGGTCGTGCCGGGCGTGCCCGTTCCCGGTGCGGTGGTTCCCGGCGTCGGCGTGATGGTCACGGTGCCCGTGACGCTTCCCGCCGGAACGACCGTCCGCACCCCGGAGAGGACGTACAGAGCGGTGCGGCGGTACTCGCCCGGCCTCGGCTCCACGGTGAGGGCCGGGTCGGGCACGGTCGCCTCGTTGAGGACGGCCACGGCGAGCGGCCCCTGATTGAGGAACGCGGCGCTCAGGGCGTCGGCCTCGGTCTCGGTCAGGTTGCCCGCGCCACGCAGCCCGGCGACGGCGGTGCCGCGCAGGCCCGCGCCGGACGCGGCGCTCAGGCGGCTCCACGCCCGCCCGTCGGTATAGAACACGGTGCCCGCCGCCTCGTTGAGCGTCACGTCGAACAGGCCGCGCGTGTCGCGCGTCACGGCGAGCTTGGGCGTCACGGCGGCGGTGGGGACGCGGTAGGTCGCCCTGCCGTTCACGCTCAGGGTGCCCGCCACGGCGAGGGGGTCGGGCACCTGGGCGCGCAGTTCGACGGTGGCGCTGCCGAGCTTCACACTGCTCTGGGCGGTCCCCCGCAGGTCGCCGTACACCCACACGATGCGTTCCTGGGTGCCGCCGTACAGCAGCACCTCGTGAACCCGCAGGTTGCCGGGGCCGGTCATGGAGCAGCCCGCGAGGAGGCCCGCGCCCAGCGTGAGCGCGGCGGTCAGGGTCTTCTTCATGAGATCAGCTTAGGGGCGGCGTCTGACGACCGACTGAAGCTCACCTTCAGACAACACCCACGCTGGGGACGGGGGAGGGGGAAAGGGGTCGCCGGGGGCGAACGGGCCTGGCCTCCAACTCAACTTGGAGTGTCTCGGAAGCCACACCAGCAGGGCAAGCCGCGCTTGCCACCCCTCTGCCCGGCCCTCTGCCTCGCAGCTCGCCGAGTCACCCGCAAGGGGAGAGGGGGAACAACACCCACCCCTTGCATCGGACGTTCCGTTCAAGAGATAGAAGGCCGCGTGACCTCTGGCGACTGAATGCTGGCGACTCCTCCCTCAGCTCGCCGCCGCCCGCCGCCCCAGCAGCTCCCGCGCGTGCGTGAGCGCCGCCTCCGAAGTGTTGCCGCTGAGCATCCGCGCGATTTCCTCCAGCCGCTCGCGCTCGTTCAGGAGCCGGACGTGGCTGACGGTGCGCCCCTCCTCGACGTGTTTCTCCACCTTGTAGTGGTGGTCGGCGTGGGCGGCGATCTGGGCGAGATGGGTGACGACGAGGACCTGCCGCTCCCGCGCCAGCCGCCCGAGTTGCGCGGCCACCGCCAGCGCCGCCGCCCCGCCGATCCCGGCGTCCACCTCGTCGAAGACGACGGCGGGAGTCTCGGCACCGAGGACCGTGGAGATCGCCAGCATCACGCGCGACAGCTCGCCGCCCGAGGCCACGTCCGCGAGCGGGCCGAGGTCCTCGCCGGGGTTGGCGGTGAAGTGGAGCGTCACGTCGCTCAGGCCCGAGGGACCGGGCTGGGGCAGGGGCGTCAGCCGGAACTCCAGCCGGGCGTGGGGCATTCCCAGCTCGCGGATGACGGTCACGAGTTGCGCGGCGAGCGGTCCGGCCCGCCGGGTGCGGGCGGCGTCCAGGGTCTCGCCCGCGCGGACGGCCTCGCCCTGAAGCCGATTGACCTCTGCCTCCAGCGTGCCCGCGTCGCGCTCGTCGCGGTTCAACGCCTCCAACTCCGACTGCGCCGCCGCGTGGAAGGCCACTACGTCCTCCAGCGTCGGGCCGTACTTGGCGCGCAGCCTGCCGAGGGCCGTGAGCCGCGACTCCACCCGGTCGAGTTCCTCGGGATCGGGGGCGCTGTCCTCGGCCACGTCCCGCAACTCGCCCACCACGGCCTGCACGGCGTCGAGCGCCCCCCGCAACTCGCGCTGAAGCTGGGCGCTCGTCTCGTCGTACTTCGCGCCCGCATTCATCGCCTTGATCGCCTCTGCGATCATGCCCACCGCGCTCGTCTCGCCGTCGGAGAGGAGGTCGAGCGCCCCCGCCGCCCCCTGCGCGATAGTCTCCAGATTGGAGAGGCGGGTCAGCTCGGCGGAGAGCGGCTCCTCCTCGCCGGGCTGGGGGGCGACCCCCTCGATCTCGCGCACCTGGAAGGTCAGCAGGTCGAGCTGCCGCGCCCGCTCGCGCTCGCCCGCGCGCAGGTTCTCCAGCCGCGCCCTCGCCTCGCCCCATGCGCGGTAAGCCGCCGTGTAAGCCGCGACCTCCTCACCTACCTGTCTGTCGAGGAGAGAACGTTGATTGGCGGGGGTGAGTAGGCTGACCGCCGAGTGTTGCCAGTGGATTGTGAGCCGGGTGGACGCCCATTCCTGCAACTCGCGCACGGAGACGACCTCGCCGTCGAGGCGGGCGATGCCGCGTCCCTGCATGGTCACGCGTCGGCTGGCGCTGCACTCGTCGTCGCCTTCTGCCCCCCAGAAGCCGGTGACGAGGAGACCGTCCTCCCCCGTGCGGATGAGATCGGTGTTCGCCCGCGCGCCGAGCAGCAGCCCCAGCGCGTCCACGATGATGCTCTTGCCCGCGCCCGTCTCGCCGGTAAAGGCGCTGAAGCCGCCCCGGAAGTCGAGGCTCAGCTCGCGGATGGTGGCGAGGTTGCGCACCTCCAGCCGCGAGAGGGCCAGTTGCGACAGGGGCGACCCCGCCGGGGCGGGCGCGGCGGGCGTGGGCGGGGCAGCGGTGGCGGCGCGGGCCTTGCGGGTCACGCCCCCGAGTGTAGAGCGTCCGGGCGCGGGAAAAGGAGCACGGGCGTCACGGTGTCGCGGCTCGGCCCCGCGCCGGAACATGAAACCCACGTTACGGTTCACCCACGTTCAGGGGGGTTGGGACCCCGACAATGGGGCCGCGTAGCTTCCCCCGCCTCCACCGCCGAGTTGTGTGGCAAGGCGCGCGGGACGTGAAAGGAGCGCCGACATGGAGAACCTCGATTCGGACCGGGGGACGGGCCGCCGACTGCTGCTGCTGGGTGGCCTGAGCGCCCTCGCCCTGAACGCCGACGCCCGCCAGAAGGTCGTGGGCGGCACCCGCCACCTCCTCGGCACGGCGCAGGAGACGCTGGACGACACCGTGAAGCCCGCCCTCGCCAGCGCCGCGACGACCGCCGCGACCGCCGCCCAGAAAACCGCGCAGAAGACAGCGGAGACTCTGGAGACGCTGCGTGAGGAGGTGCCCGCCCGTGCCGGATCGCTGCTGGAGAGCGCTGGACATGCGGCAAGTGTCGCCGCGACCGCCGCCACCGGGGCGGGGCACGCGGCGGGGGTGGCCGCCCAGAAGACCGCCCAGAAAACCGCGCAGAAGACAATGGAGACGGTAGAGACCCTGCGCGAAGAAGTGCCCGCCCGTGTCGGCCCGCTGCTGGAGACCGCCGGACACGCGGCAGGGGTAGCTGCCACGACCGCGACGGCGGCGGCGAGCACCGCGACCGCCAAAGCTGCCGACCTCGCCCGCGACGTGCGCCAGAGCGCCGCGCACGGCCTGGAGGCGCTGAGCGAGAGCGCCCACGAGTTCGCGGAAGAGCGCCGCCGGGACGCCGGGAAGGTTCAAAAGCAGGTGAAGCGTGAGGTGGGGCGCGAGGTGCGCTCCGCGGGGGTGAAGGGGGCCAAGGCCGCCGGGAAGGCCGCCCTCTCCGTGGAGGCCCACCGCCGTCAGGCCGGGAAGGAACTCAAGGGGGCACGCCGCGATGCCGAGCGGGAACTTCGCGCCCTGCGGAAGACGTGGAGCGCCGAGCAGATCGAGCGCGCCGTCGAGAAACAGGTCGCGCCCCTCCAGCGTCAGACGATGAAGGAACTCGCCCGGCTGGAGAAGCAGGGGCGGCACCGGGGACGCGCCGTCAAGGTTGAGACCCGCCCGGCGAGAAGCGGCGGCATGGGGGGCGGTCTCGTGGGCCTCGCGCTGCTGGGGACGGGTGCCTTCGTGCTCGCCCGCGTGCCCACGGCGCGTCAGGCCATCCTCGACGCCGTGGGCCGCATGAACCCGGAGGCCGAACAGAGCCTGCGCCGCGCGGGCCGCAACGCCCGCAACCTCGTGGGGACGATGTGGCTGGAGCGCGACGAGACGGCGGCCCCGGCCCCCGCGCCCGCCGCCGCACCGAGGACCGGGGCCGCGACCACGGGCGCGACCTGGGGAGGCTCCCCCGCCGCCGGGTCGTCCGCCACTGCGGGGAGTGAAACGCCGCCCACAGGGCAGAATCCGGGGAACAAGACGAACTGATCGAGGGTTTCTGAGATGACCCATGAGGTCGCCGCCGGCGGAAGCTGGCGGCGGCCCCCTCTTTGGAATGCCTCTGCACGAGGGCTGTCGAGCGTTCCACATTCCGCTGGCCGCTGGTGGCTGGCCGCTCCCCCCGTTCCCTGCCTCACGCTCACCTCCGACTCCTTCGGATAGACTGGCGCGTTTATGGCGAGAGAGAGCGTGAAACCCGAAGTCATGAGTCCCGTCGGTGGCTGGCCGCAACTGCGCGCGGCGGTGGAGGCGGGGGCGGACGCCGTGTTCTTCGGGGTGGAGGCGTTCCACGCGCGGGCGAAGGTCGGCTTCACGAACGAGGAACTGCCCGACCTGATGCGGACGCTGCATGGGCGCGGCGTGCTGGGCTTCGTCACCTTCAATGTCCTCGTCTTCGACCGCGAGTTGCGAGAGGCCGAGCGCCAGCTCATCCACCTCGCCGAGTCGGGGGTGGACGCGATCATCGTGCAGGATCACGGGGTCGCGCGGCTGGCGCACGAGATTTGCCCCGACCTGCCCATCCACGGTTCCACGCAGATGAGCATCACCTCCGCCGAGGGGGCCGAACTCGCCCGCCGCTTCGGGGCAAGCCGCGTCGTGCTGGGCCGCGAGTTGAGCCTGCGCGACATCGGGCGCATCGCCGCGCAGACCGATGTGGAGCTGGAAACCTTCGTCCACGGGGCGCTGTGTGTCAGCTACTCCGGGCAGTGTTTCTCATCGGAGGCGTGGGGCGGGCGGAGCGCGAACCGGGGCCAGTGCGCCCAGGCGTGCCGTCTGCCCTACGAGCTGTTCGTGGACGGAGTGAGGCGCGACCTCGGCGACGCGCGCTACCTCCTCTCTCCCGGCGACCTGTACGCGCTCCATCAGGTGCCCGACCTCGTAGCCCTCGGCGTGAACTGCCTCAAGATCGAGGGCCGCTACAAGGACGCCGACTTCGTGGCCCTGACGACCGCCGCCTACCGTAAGGCCGTGGACGAGGCGTGGGCGGGCCTGCCCCTCTCCGTCACGCCGGACGAGGAGCGCGACCTGGAGCAGGTCTACTCGCGCGGCCTCGGCCCCCACTTCCTGAGCGGGACGAACCATCAGCAGGTCGTCCGTGGCCGGGCACCGAGGCACCGGGGCGTCCGCGTCGGCACCGTGCGGGGGATCACCGAGCGCGGCGTCCTCGTCGAACTGTCGGGGGAGGTGAAGCCCGGCGACGGTCTGGTGTTCGACCCCGCCAACTGGCGCACCCCGGAGGGCCGGGAGGAGGGCGGCTTCCTGTACGGCCTGTGGCAGCGCGGGCGGCAGGTGGAGACGGTCAGGCCCGGTGAGACCGCCGAACTCCGCTTCGGGCGAGGCGCGGTGGACCCGGCCCGCGTGAGGGTGGGCGACCCGGTGTGGCGCACCCACGACCCCGGTCTCGCCGCCCGCGTGAAGCCCCTCCTCGAAGCCTCCGACCCCGTTCACACCCGCCCCGTCGCCGCCCACTTCCGGGGCCACGTCGGTGAGGTGCCCACGCTGACCCTCACCGACGAGCGGGGGAGGAGCGTCACGGCAACCCTCCCTGACCCCCTCCAGCCCGCCCGGAACCGTGCGCTGGACGGGGCGACCCTCACCGAGCAACTCGGCAAGCTGGGCGGCACGGGCTACCACCTCGCCGGGCTGACGGCGGACCTGGGCGGCCCCGGCTTCCTCCCCGTCTCGGCCCTCAACGCCCTGCGGCGCGAGGCGGTGGAACGGTTGACGGCGCTGCGTGGTCAGGCCCCCGAGCGCCGGATTCAACCCCGGTTGGACGACGTGCTGCGCGAGGCCATCTCCACCCCACCACAAGCCACGAGCGACAAGCCACACCCCCGCCTCCACCTCCTCGTCCGCACTCCTGAGCAATTGGATGCGGCCATCGAGGAACGGCCCGATTCCATCACGCTCGACTATCTGGAGTTGTACGGCCTCAAGCCGAGCGTGGAGCGCGTGCGGGCGGCGGGCGTTCCCGTCCGCGTCGCCAGCCCGCGCATCCTCAAGCCGACGGAGCAGAACCTCCAGAAGTTCCTGCTGTCGCTGAAGGCCGGGGTGCTCGTGCGCTCGGGCGGGCTGCTGGAGGGCTTGCAGGGCACGCCGGACCTCCCGCCCCTGACGGGCGATTTCAGCCTCAACGCGGCGAACGTCCTCACCACGCGGGCGCTGCTGGACCTCGGCCTGACGCGGGTAACGCCCACCCACGACCTGAACGCCGCGCAGATCACCGAGCTGGCCGGGCTGGTCGGCCCGGAGCGGCTGGAGGTCGTCGCCTACGGGCACCTCCCCGTCTTTCACACCGAGCACTGCGTGTTCTGCCGCTTCCTGTCGTCGGGCACGGACTACACGAACTGCGGCCACCCCTGCGAGTCCCACCGCGTCGCCCTGCGCGACGAGCGGGGCCGGACTCACCCCGTCCTCGCCGACGTGGGCTGCCGCAACACCGTGTTCGAGGGCCGTCCGCAGGTGGCGGGCGCTCACCTGGGCGAGTGGCTGGCGGCGGGCCTGCGCGACTTCCGCCTCGAATTCGTCCACGAGACGCCCCAGGAGGTGCGCGAGGTCGTCCGCGCCCACCGCGCCTTCCTGGCGGGCGAATTGAACGGGCGGGGACTGGAAGACCGCCTGCGCGCCCTCTCCGACCAGGGCACCACCGAGGGAAGCCTCTTCGTGCCGGAGGGGTTCGACCTCCTGCCCGCGCTGCCCGTCGTGTAAGAGGCACTGGTTAGCTCATCTATTACCCATACTTCATGAAACCCCGCCTGCCAAGATGTTCACGCTCCCCGGCGGGCGTGCCCCCTTACGATGGCGCATGAGCGCGGCGGAACCCGTAAAAATCGAGCGGCACGACGTGGAGCGGCGGCAACACCACACGAACACGGGAGTTCGCCCGGTCCACACCTACCGCGAACACGCCCACGGCCTCCTCGTCGCCCGCGATTTCGTGGCTCACCCGCGCATCCGGCACTGGCAGGCCCACCTTCTCCCCGCGCTGGGCGTGCAGGTGTGCCGCTACAGCTTCCACGGCCCCCGCGAACATGACTACTACATCGACATCGCCACCGTGACGCGGGACGGCGACCTCTGGACGGTGCGTGACCATTACCTCGACGTGATCGTGCATGACGGCATGGCCGCCGAGATCGTGGACACCGACGAACTCCTCGCTGCACACGGGGCGGGTTTCATCGGCGCGGTGGAGGTGGACCATGCGGTCGCCGCCGCCCGGCAGGTCGTCTCCGGTCTGGCCCAGGCCCGCTACAGCGTGAACGACTGGCTGGCCGCGCAGGGCGTGCGGGTGGAATGGGTGGGCGTGCCCGAGTCGGTGACGGTCTGAGAGCAGCCGTGTTCTCCGCTCGAAACGTCGATCCCCGTCTGAGCCTGACCAGGCGTTGAAACCGTCCCCACCCGGCTCCCGTCTCGCGTAGCCTTCCCCCATGCAGGTGGTGACGACTTCCGGGCGACCAGACCTGATGGCCGGGGCGGGAGCGGCCTTCCGTAAGGGGTGGCCCGAGTTCATCTTTCATGACGAGGTGCCGCCGAGGTACATGGGGAGGGTCGAGCGGTATTTCCCCGAGTACAGCCTTCTCCTGCTGGAGCAGGGCCGCGTCGTGGCCGGGGGTTGGGGCGTTCCGTTCGCCTGGGACGGCTCGGTCGTTGATCTGCCCACGGGGTACGACGACGCGCTGATCCGGTCGGTCGGGGAGCACGAGGCGGGCCGACGACCGAATACCCTGAGCTTCATGGCCGCGTCCGTGGCGGCCACCGACGAGGGCCGTGGACTGGCGACCCAGGTTCTGCGGGCACTGATTGAACGTGGCCTCGATGCAGGGTTGGAACGCGTCGTGGCCCCGCTTCGCCCGACGTGGAAACATCGTTCCCCCCACATTCCGATGGCGGAGTATGCCCGCTGGACCCGCACCGACGGCCTCTCCATCGACCCGTGGATTCGCACCCACCAGCGGATGGGGGCGGGCATCCTCGGACCCGCGCGGCGTTCGATGGTCATCGAGGGGACCGTGGCCGAATGGGAAGCCTGGACGGACATGCTCTTTCCCGTCACGGGCAGCTACGTCGTGCCGGAGGCGTTGAATCTGGTCCACATCGACCGTGAGCGGGACCGGGGGACATACGTGGAGGAGAACCTGTGGGTCGAGCACCCCGTCGGCTCGCCGCCGTCTCGTCCTACGTGAGCGGCACTTCCGCCTGCGTCCCCGGCGGAAGGTCCAGCAGCCTGCCCAGCGGCGCGTCCCCGTGCTTGAGCAGGAAGGTTAGGAAGTTCATCTCGCGTTCCTGCGGCACCCCGTTCGGGAGCAGGTGGCGTTTCAGACGCGTGAGCTGCCGCGTCCGGTCGTCCTCCTGCCGGGCGAGGGCGCGGACGGCGAGGGTCTGGAGGTGCCGAACACGGGCCGTCGTGCGGAGGCGGGTGCGCTCGGCGGCCCCGGCGAGGGTGGGATCGAGGGCCGCGAGTTCGTCTGTCAGGGCGCGCAGTTCGGCGTCCAGCGCGGCGAGCCGTTCTGTGGAAGCAGCTCCGGCCCCCCGCTCACGGGCCAGCGCCCGCCCCAGCACGCCCTCCGGGTCAGCCTGCACCTGGGCGGCGGTCGCGTTCAGCCGGGACAGCAGCCGCGCCACGTTCGGCTCCAGCCACGTCACGCTCAGGCGGGGCCATAGCAGCGGCTGGGTCAGCCCGTGTAACTCATAAACCTCCGCCAGTTGCGCCCCGTAAGCAATCTCGCCCGGCCCTACCACGAAGGCGAGTGTGGGCAGCAGCGCGTCCTGCACGACCGGGCGCAGTCCCGCCGCCGGAGTCAGCCGCGAGGGGTCGGCGTTGAGGATGGCGAGCAGGTCCTCCCGCGTGTGTGCGCGCGCCTCGGTGGAAAACCGCCTGCCGTCGAAGCGGAGGAGCCGCCGCTGCCCGTCCTCCCCCTCCAGAAAGAGGTTCGTCGCCCCCGTCGGGCGGCGCAGTTGCGGTTCGAAGCCCACCTCTATCAGCCGTGCCGCCGCGTCCTCGATGCGGGCGGGGCCGTCGAGCGGGCGCTCCAGCTCGCGGGCCAGCGTCGGGGCCATCCGGGCGGCGAGGGCCGGGTGAAGGGGGTCGAGGACGAGCAGCCCGGCGGGGGCGAGCAGCCCGTGGATCAGCCGGGCGAACACGTCCGCGTAGCTGCCGCCGCCCGCCAGCGCCCGCTCCACCCGCGCCCGCACCGCCGCCCGGTATTCGGGGGCCGTGTCGAAGGCGTCGAGGAGCCGCAGGACCTCCGCCGTCCATTCCTCCCGCCACGGCACCCGGCCCACGGGCACGCCCTGGGGAACGTCCAGCGTCAGACAGTGCAACTTCTCCGAGTGGTCGAGCAGGGTGGTCGAGGCGACCTCCGCCGCGTCGTGGTCCTGGCTGGCGACCCAGTAGACGGCGACCACGGGCGCATCCTCCCGGTCGAGGTGCCGGGCGAGGAGGGCGGCGTCGGCCCCCTTGTGGACGCTGTACGCCGGGCCGGTGAGCAGTCCCGCCTGCTGACCGGTCACGACGACGCGCGAGTTCGGGTGCGAGAGCCGGGTGAGCGTCGCTTCCACATTCCTGTCCAGCGTCCCGAGGTCGCGGTGATACGCGCGCAGGGCGTCCGCGAGGGCCACGCGGTCCACGTCGGGCCTCTCCGTTCGCCGCGCTCCCTCCAGATCGTCCGCCCGCCAGCGGAAGAAGCCGGGCAGGTCGCCCGCCCGGTACGCCGCCGCGATGCTCCTCGTGGTCATGAACCTTTCGCCGCCTTGAACATCAGCCTCAGCCTAGAGCACGGGCCGCTCGGGTGGCGTCTTCACGCGGGCTAAAGGGAGGGCGCATGTACCCGTTGGCTCATGTCCCCATGGGCTGTCGTGCGCGCGACACTTCCCCGCATTTCTTTCAAGAAGGGCCTCATGTCCGACGAAGTGCGCCGGGACGACGTGCCCGCCCCCTCCCAACCTTCCCCACAAGGGGGGAGGAGCAAAAAGAGAGGGCTTCTCGTCTCACCGGGAATTGGTGAGCAACCTCGTGAACACGCTCCGAAACGCCCCGCCTTCTGTCAGCCCACTCACCCCTACCGTAACGGCTCGCGCGACGCCGTGACCAGCCCCGCCCTGTCCGTGAGGATGATCCGGCGGTAGCCGAGGTCCAGCAGGCCGCGTGCCCGGAAGTCGCCGAGGAGCTTGGTGATCGTCTCGCGGGTGCTGCCGACGGCGTGGGCGAGGTCCTGATGGGAGACGCGCTCGCGCAGGGCGAGGACGCCGCCCTCCGGCCAGGGACCCTCCCGCTCGGCGAGGGCCAGCAGCGCCAGCGCCAGCCGTTGCGAGACCTCCATGAAGACCAGCCCGGCCAGCCTTTCTTGCACGCCGCGCGTCTGCCGGGTCATCTGCTCGGTGAGGGCCACGCCGACCGCCGGATGCGCCCGCGTGAGGCGGGTCAGGGTCTCGCGGCCCAGCATCAGCGTCTCGGTGTCGTCCATCGCCTCGGCGTACATGCCGTACTGCCCGCCCGGCAGCAGCGCCGCCGCGCCCAGCAGCGTGCCGGGGCCGTGGACATCCAGCGTGACCTCGCGCGCCCCCGACCCCAGGCGGTAGAGCCGCACGCTGCCGCGCGTGAGGACGTGCAGCGTCTCCGCCGCGTCCTCGGGGTGGAAGAGCAGCCCGCCCCGTGCCCAGCGGCCCACCCGCGCCGCCGCCATCACCTGCGCCAGCGTCTCCTGCGGCAGCGCCCCGAATGCACCCGACATCATGGGGTTTAGTGTGCCACACCGCACTTTGGAAGTGGGGGCGTGGCTGGGGGGAGCTGGTGGAAGAACCCCCCTCGAAGCTGGGAAGACCGCCCACCCCCGTGTTACAATCCCCGCCACGCATGGCCCGACCCACGCCCACCGTCCCATCCGCAGCGACCCAGCGCCTCACCCTGTTCGATCTGCCGCTGGACGTGATCACGCTGGAGGGAACGCTCGACCGCCTCGGCGAGTGGATGTTCCGCGCGCCGCGCTCCCCCCACACGGTCGTGACGCTCAACCCCGAGTTCATCGTGCAGGCGCAGGGCCGACCCGACTATGCGGCGGCGGTGCAGGCGGCGGACCTCGTGACGGCGGACGGCGTGGGCATCGTGTGGGCGGCGCGGCAGCTCCACCGCCGCGAGGTGCCCCGCGCCCCCGGCTACGACCTCGTGCGGGGACTGATGGCGCGGCACGGCCCGGAACTGCGCGTGTTCTTCCTCGGGGCCAAGCCGGGCGTCGCCGAGCGGGCCGCGCAGAACGCCGTGCGGGACTACGGAATTCAGGTCGCGGGCGTCCACCACGGCTACTTCGACCTCCCCGAGGACCAGCGCGTCGCGGAACTCGTCGGGGCGTCGGGCGCGCACCTCGTCCTCACGGCGATGGGCGGCGGGCGGCAGGAGACGTTCAACCAGTACTGGCGGCAGGTCCTGAATGCCCCCGTCCTGATCGGCTGCGGCGGCGTCATCGACGTGCTGGCGGGCACCGCCGACCTCGCCCCGGCGTGGACGCGCAGGCTCGGGGTGGAGTTCCTGTGGCGCGTCGGCCTCGACCGCAAACGCTGGAACCGTGCCCCCCGCCTCGCCCAGTTCGTGCGGCTGGTGCGGGCGGAGCAGCGGCGGCGGTAGGCCGTGGCCCTCGCCGTCCTCTCCGACCTCCACGGCAACCTGCCCGCGCTGGAGGCCGTGCTGGAGGAGGTGGAGCGCCTCGGCGTCGAACGGCTCCTGATCTGCGGGGGCGTGGCTCGCGGCCTGTTCGTGCGCGAGACGCTGGACCTGCTGCTCTCGCTGGGGGGCCGCGCCCTATGGCTTCGCGGCGACGCCGAGCGGGACCTGGTGGAGTTCTACGATCACGGCACGGCGCGCGACTCCCTGTCCCCCGGTGATCTCTGGGGGCTGGAGTGGGAGGCGGGGCAGATCGAGCGGCGGCACCGCGACTTTCTCGCCGCCCTGCCGGGGTGCCTCACGGTGGACGTGGAGGGGCTGGGGCCAGTGCTGTTCTGCCACGGCTCGCCCCGCAGTGACGGGGACATCCTCACGCCGCTGACCCCGGAGGAGCGGCTGGGGCACGTGTTGGCGGGGGTGGAGGAGCGCGTCGTGATCTGCGGCCAACTCGTCGCGTTCGACCGCCTGGTGGGCGGTGTTCACGTGGTGGGGACGGGAAGCGCGGGCCACCTCTCGCGTCCACTCGGCAGGCCGCCCGGTGCCGTGTGGGCCTTGCTCAGTCCGGGGGTGGAATTTCGGCGCGCCGGGTACGACCGGGGGCGGGCCGTCGCCCGGTTCCGCGAGAGCGGGCATCCCCTGAGCGATTCCTGGCTGGAGGCCCTGAAATTTCCTCTCTTCCCGGATGGGATGAGCGCCTTTCTGGAGGAGCGGGCGCGGCGGCGGGAGGCGGAGGGGTGACGCTCAGCCGCTCATGTCCCCCAGCGCCCCGTCGAGCAGGTTCAGCAACTCGTCCACCTCGGCGTCCGTGACTGTCAGGGGCGGGCCAAGCAGCAGATGGTCCCCGCGCGTTCCGTCCACCGCGCCACTGCCGGGGTAGGTCATCAGGCCGCGCCGCATGGCCGCCGCCGCCACACGTCCGGCCACTCCGGGGGTCTCGAACGCCTCACCTGTCATTGGGTCGCCGAGAACCAGACCGAGGAGGAGGCCGTGCCCGCGTGCCTCCAGCACGACCGGATGACGTGACTTCAGCTCCCGCAGGCCCGCCAGCAACCGCTCGCCCCGCACCCGCGCCCGCTCCACCAACCCCTCCCGCTCCACGATGTCCAGCACCGTGAGGCCCGCCGCCGCGCTGACGGGGTGGCCCGCGTAGGTAAAGCCGTGCTTGAAGGCCCCCGAACCGTTCATCACCGTGTCGTACACGTGCCCACTTGCGGCGAGGCCCGCCAGCGGTGCGTACCCGGCGGCGAGGCCCTTGCCGAGAACCACGAGGTCGGGCGTCACGTCGTCGTGGAGGCGGACGGCGAGCGGTGCCCCGCAGCGCCCCATCCCGCTCATCACCTCGTCGGCGATGAAGAGGACGCCGTACTCGCGGCAAATCTTGGCAATCCGCGCGTGGTAGCCCGCGTTCGGGGCGAGCGCCGCGTCCGACGCGCCCACGACCGGCTCGGCGAGGAAGGCGGCGACACTCGAAGGGCCGCACGCCTCCAGCACCGCGCGCAGGCGTTCGGCGTCGTCCTCACCGCTCAGTCGGGGGTCGGGCCTCGGCATCTTGGGCCACGCGGCCTCGTTTATCAGGGGGGCGTACAACTCGCGCCGCGCGCCCATCCCACTTGCGGCGAGTGCCCCCAGCGACGCGCCGTGGTAGCTCGGCACGCGCGTCACCACCCGGTAGCGCCCCGGCTCCCCGCGCTCGACGTGGTACTGCCGCGCCAACTTGATCGCGCTCTCGTTCGCCTCCGACCCACCCGACACGGCCCACAGCCGGAAGCCGGGCAGGTTCAGAAAGGTCAGCAGCCTTGAGGCGTACTCCTCCAACACGGGTGACGTGAACTGCGAGCCGTGGACGAAGGGCAACTCCCGCGCCTGCCGCGCCATCGCCTCCCCGACCTCCGCCCGCCCGTGCCCGACGTTCGCCACGAGTGCGCCAGAGCAGCCGTCGAGGTAGCGCCGTCCCCCTTCGTCGTAGAGGTACACGCCCTCGCCGCGCACGGCGGTGGGGTAGGTCTGGCGGGAGCGGGAGAAGACGGCGCTGGTGGGGGACATGGGGCCTTTCGGGAGGAAGGGGTGAGGGGTTAGTCGTTAGGAATTGGGGAAAAGAGGGGTGGGAGGGCGAGCCAGTCTCGCAGGGGTGGCGATCCCTCGACCTCCAGCGCGCGGAGGATGAGGCGGCAGGCGGCGCGGTGTGGGCCGAGGTCGGGGAAGGGGAGACGTTCGGCGTACCCGGCGCGGAAGCTCTGTGCGCCTTCCAGCGTGAGGAGGAGTTCCCACAAGCACAGGTCGAGTTCGGGCGGGGCGAGGGCCGACGATTCCACGTCCACGAGCGCGAAGGGTTGCCCGTCACGCCACACGAACTGCGAGCCGTGCCAGTCGAGCAGCATCGGTATGGCTCGGGTGGGTGAGGGTGCGGAGGCGAAGGCAGCCTCGACTTCCGGCCAGTGGGAGGTGCACGCTTCCGGCTCGAAGTGGGCCGTTACCTCGCGGATGACGTGCAGAGCGGAAGGGTAAAAGTCGGCCACCGGACGGCGAGCGCGGCCCATTACGTCCCCGAACATGTCCGAGGTGTGGCTGTGGACCTGTGCCACCCGCCGACCGAGTTCCGCCGCGTCCGCGTCGTGCAGGTCACGGGAAGGTTCACCATCCACGAACTCCACCGCGAGCGCCGGATTGCCCCGAAACTCAGTCAGCCCCAGCGTCTCCGGCACCACCCACGCCCCGACCTCCCGCCAGCGGGTGTAGGCCGCCGAGGTCATCCCCAGGTCGCGCGGGTCCGTTCCGAACAGCCGATTCAGCCCCAGCATGAACGCGCTCACCTCCGGCACGGTCCACCACGCCCGCCGCACGATCACCGGCCCCCGCGAGAGGTCCACCCGCCACACGTGCGAGGCCCGGCTGGAATCACCCGCGTTGAGTTCGGTGACGGCGAGCGCCCCGCCCAGGTCCACCGCTGGCAACTGGTCGCTGGAAGCTGGCCGCTCCCCTACCACGTGTCGCCCCCACCCGGCGGCGGCCACAGCCCTAGCGCCCGCCGAACCGTCACCACCTGCCCGAGATGGTACAGGCCGTGCCCCGCGAAGTTAGCGAGCAGGGCGGCCCACGGGTGCCCCTCGCGCGTCACGCCGGAGATGAAGGCGGGGTCGCGGGTCAGCGAGCGCAGCCGCGCCTGCCCGTCCAGCAAGCGCGTTCGCGTCTCCTCCCAGTCGCCCGGCTCCGGCCACCCGCCCGCCGCGTGTGCGGGTCGAACGGGCGTGCCTCCCCCCGCCTCCTCCAACACGAAGTCCTGCCAGAACGCCACGTGCGCGGCAATCTGCGCGACCGAATGCGGCAACCCCTCCGGCACCCGCCCCGCCTCCTCCGCCCCCAGCCCCTCCAGCGCCCGCGCCCATGAGACATTCGTCGGACCCCCGCTAAATAGGTTCCCGACGGCCTTCCCAAAAGCTGACGGCTGATCGCTGACTGCTGAAAGCTCCCCTACCACGTGTCCCCACCCCCCGGAGGCGGCCACGCCCCGAGCGCCTGCCGCACCGTCACCACCTGTCCGAAGTGGTGCGCCGTATGCAGCGCAAAGTCGGCCAGCAGCTCCCCGATGGTCTCCTCGTGGTTGACCGGGCTGGCGAGATCGGGCCGCGCGGCGTGGGCGTCGATGCGGGCGAGCAGCTCGTAGAACTCCGCCTTGACCCGCGCCCAGTCGCCCTCCGTCACCTCGGGCCAGGTGTCCGCCGCGTGCTTCGGGTAGGGCATCGCCCGCCCGCCCTCGATCACGTCCAGCATCCAGCGGTTCCACCAGTTCACGTGCACCACGAGGTCCGCGACGCTGTGAGGCAGCCCCTCCGGTCGCCGCGCCGCCGTCTCCGCGTCCAGCCCGCTGAGGGACGCCTCCACGCCCACGAACGCCTGCCCGCCCCGGAAGAGCTTGGGCAGCAGCCGGGCGAAGGCGAGTTGGGCACGCTCGTTTCGGTCGGTGGGGTCGGTCATGGGGGTAGTTTCGCAGAGAAGGGGGTGCGGGCGGCTGGGCGCGGTTTGCTAACGTCTCGTATGACCACGGACTCCCCTCAAATCAGGACGGCGGGTGAACTCGGCGTGGCCCTCCGCACACTGCCGGACGTGCTGGAGGTGATCGGCGCGACCTACGGGCTGGACGGGCTGATTCTCACCGAGGCCGACCTCTCGCCCGAGTTCTTCCGCTTGAAAAGTGGGCTGGCGGGTGAGGCGTTCCAGAAGTTCACGAACTACCGCGTCCGGGTCGCGCTCGTGCTGCCCGACCCCTCGGCCCACGGCGAACGCTTCGCGGAGCTGGCCTACGAGCACAGAACCCACGGCTGGATTCGCTTCGTCCACACCGAGGAAGAGGCGCGGGCGTGGCTGGCGTCCGTCACCTGACTCATCGCGGTACTCCGTTACGTTGATGGGAGGAAAGCACACCCATCAACTCCACTTCGACCGCTCCGGTTACGGTTTCTCGCTCCGCTCGGACCCCATAGATTGAAGGTCTTCCCTTCAATTCATGGGGCCACCGCTGTCAGTACCGCTGCGCCACCGTCTTCGTCTGCACGAACCAGAAGAGGTAGTCCGGCCCACCCACCTTCGCGTTCGTGCCGCTCAGGCCGTAGCCACCGAAGGCGTGCGTTCCCGACATCGCCCCCGTGCATTTGCGGTTGATATACAGGTTGCCGACGTGCATCAGCCGCCGTGCCTCCGCGATCTTGCTGGGGTCGCGGCTGTAGAAGGCGGCGGTCAATCCGTACTCGGAGTCGTTGGCGAGGTCTATCGCGTGCCGCCAGTCGCGCGCCCGTGTGAAGCTCAGCACCGGCCCGAAGATTTCCTCCCGGAAGAGGGGGTCGTCCGGCGTCACGTCCGCGAAGATCGTGGGCTGGATGTAGCCGCCCTCGCGCTCCCCGCTCTCCGCCCGCTTCCCGCCGAGGACGAGGCGGGCCGTCCTCCTCCCGTTCTCGATGTAGCCCAGGATTCGCCGCGCGCTCCCCTCGTGGATGACAGGACCGAGCGGGGCGTTCTCCTCCGGCAACCCGACCTCCAGTTCCCGCGTGAGCGCGACGACCTTCTCCAGCAACTCGCCGTACACGACCTCCTCCGCGATGACGCGGCTGCACGCGGAGCACTTCTGCCCGGCGTACCCGAAGGTGGCCTGCACGATGCCCACGGCGGCGGCGTCCAGGTCGGCGTCGGCGCACACCACCGTCGGGTCCTTGCCGCCCATCTCGGCCATGACGCGCTTGAGCCACCGCTGGCCCGGCTGCACCCGCGCCGCCCGCTCCATGATGCGGCAGCCGATTTCCTTGCTGCCCGTGAAGGCGATCATCCGAATGTCCGGGTGGTCCACCAGCGGATCGCCCAGCACCTCGTCCGTCCCGGTCATGAACTGGATGACGTTGCGGGGCAACCCCGCCTCGAACAGCAGTTCGACGAGGAGGAGGCTGCTCAGCGGCGTCTCGGACGCGGGCTTCCACACCACCGTATTCCCCGCCGCGAGCGCCCCCAGCGCCATCCCAAGCGGAATTGCCGCCGGGAAGTTCCACGGGCTGATAGCCGCGACGACGCCGATGGGTTCGTAGACGGTCGTGACGTGTTCGCCGGGCAGGGGGTAGACGGGCTTGCCCTGCGCCCATTTCAGGGTCTCGCGGGCGAAGACCTCGAAGTGGTCCACACACTCGGCAATTTCTCCGTCGGCCTCGGCCCAGTTCTTGCCGTTCTCCAGGCCCATGACGGCGTTGAATTCCATGCGCCGCGCCCGCAGCAACTCGCCCGCCCGCTTGAAGATCGTCGCCCGCTGCATGGGGTCAGAGAAACGCCACGTCTCGAAGGCTGTTTTTGCCGACGCTACCGCCTGTTCCAGTTGCTCCGGCGTCGCCCTCGGGAAGTGCCACACGACCTCGCGCGTGTCGGCGGGGTTGCGGACCTTGAACGTCTCGCCGCCCTCCACCCGTTCGCCGCCGAGGTACAGGGGGAACGTCCGGCCCACGTCCCGTTCACGGACCATGCGGTAAGCGTCCCGTTGTGCCTGCGCCACGTCCTCGCGCCCAAAGGCGAAATAGGGTTCATGCTCGAAGGGGAGAAAGCCCTCCATCAGCGTGCTCGTCATCGGCCCGGCCTCCTTGTGCTTGGAGGGGAGGCTAACACGGCGGGCGAGAGGATGTAAAACCGCTGTCAGACGGCAAAAAATGGTCCGCCGCTCAGGCTGGAAAGGGCACGCTTCGGGGCCTGTTCTTTTCAATTGGAAGGCGGTCATGGGGCGGTCACGCATCGGCGCGCATTCTCCGGGCGAAGGGACCCCATTCCCCCTTCGCAGGAGAGCCGAGATGCCACACGTCGCAGGCGCACCCGCCGGAACCCACGCCATCAGCAACTACCGTCTGAACCTGCATCCGGGCGCGGACCGGTGGAGTATCGACGTGCAGATTGGAGGCCAGTGGTTGCCGGTCCAGGCCAACTCCGCCGACGAAATTTTGATGATCATGACGGTCCTCCAGTGCCCGCAGATCGGGGTCAACAACGGCTGGATCGTCGGAAGTCGCCTGTAGCCGTCGCCCGGCGGTGTCGGTTCGCTCCGCTCCAATGGAGGCCGGAAGAGGTGGAGGCCGTAAGAGGACTGTCAACGCGGGAGTGCCATGCTCAGCCGCATGAAGAAAGGCTCCCTCCGTTCCGCCTGCCGTCTCGCGCTCACGGGCCTGCTCCTCGGCGGCGGCGCTCAGGCCGCCAGCCTCAAGATCGCCACCGTCAGCCCCCTGAGCGGCGACCTCACGGCCATCGGCTCCGAGGTCAAACGTGGGGCCGAGCTGGCGGTGCGGGAGCAGGCGGCGGCCTTCCGGGCGCTGGGGCACGACCTCGCGCTCGTTTCCTTCGACGATCAGGCCTCGGCCCCGCTGGGGACCCAGATCGCCGCGCGGATCACCGCCGACCGCGCCATTCTCGGGGTGGTGGGGGCGCTCAATTCCAGCGTGTCGAACACGCTCGCGCAGGGGCTGGCCCCGGCGAAGGTCGCCATGATCTCGCCCGCGAGCACGAACGACGGCCTGACGGCGAACAACTGGGCGCACTTCAGCCGCGTGGTCGCCCCCGACAGCGCGCAGGGGCTGGCCGCCGCCGAGTACATCTCCGCCGAGTTGAAGGCGGACAGGGTGTACGTCGTGTCCGACAACACGGCCTACGGCAACGGCCTGACGCGGGTGCTGCTGGGCGGCCTCAAGGCCCGCCAGGTCCCGGTGGCGGGCTACACGGGGGCCTCGACCCCCGCGCAGATCGCCGGGGCGGTGGCGCGTATTCAGGCCAGCGGGGCCGGGCTGGTCTACTTCGGCGGCACCGACGACACCGGCTCGCAACTCCTCAAGGCCCTGCGCGCGGCGGGCGTGACGGCGGCCTTCATGGGCGGCGACGGGCTGGACACGCCCAATTTCCTCAAGCGGGTGGGCATCGACGGCGCGGGCGTGATCTACAGCACGGGCTTCGGGCCGGTGTCGGGCTTCTCGAACGCGCTGGGCTTCGTTACCCGTTACCAGGCCGCCTACAAAGCCAGGCCCAGCGGGGCCGCCGTCTACGCCTACGACGCGACGAACGTGCTGCTCGCGGCCCTGAAGTCCACCCTCAAGCCGGGCTGGGCGCTTCCCAGCCGGGCGCAGGTCAGCGCGGCGGTGCGGAAGGTCAACCTGCCCGCGTGCTTCGAGGCGGACGCGAGCCGCTGCCAGACGATCACCGGGGCCATCGGTTTTTCGAGCACGGGCGAACGCCTGCGCTCCCGCGTGCTCGTGATGCGCTTCAGCGACGTGCTCGAAAGTCAGCTCGCCAAAGTCCAGATCGTCAACGCCGAGAACTTGAAGTAGCCGGGAAGCTGGGGAAACAGGAGACCTGGGGCGAAGGGTGCAGAAGGCAGAAAGCTGAAGGCCGACCACATGTGCCTTTTCCCTTCGATCTTCTGCACCCCTGAGCACCCTCACGGGCTGCCAGAGGACCGGTCATTCTGAGCGTCAACGAAGCACCCCCGCACGAGATGGAGGAGGCCCTTTGCTGCTGTCAGATGCGCTCGCCGTCTTCCCCCACCTCCCTCATCAGGAAGCGCACGCCCACCTCACTCGCCGGGAAGGGCGGCGCGCACTCCTCGAAGCCCAGCCTACGGTAGAGGCGGTAGGCCGACGCCATCGCGTGCGGCTCCGTGTCGAGGTACATCCGGCGGTGGCCCACCCCCCGCGCCCGCTCCAGCACGGCCTCTCCCAGCGCCCCGCCCACCCCGGCTCCCTGAAAGGCGGGGCGGACGTACATCCGCTTCATCTGGCAGGCGTCGGGGAGTCCCCGGAAGGCCAGCGAGCGGTAGCCTACGCATCCGGCGGGTTCGTCCCCCACGTGGGCGAGGAGGAGTTCACCCCCCTGCGCCGCGTAGCTGTGGGGCAGGTTGGCAATCTCCTCCTCCAGTCTGGCCGTCCCGAAGCCGAGGGACAGACTCTGCACGAATGTCAGGTACTCGCCCAGCAGGTCCCGCGCGGCCTGGACCGTCCCCACGTCCGAATGGTCGGACAGCACCTCGACCTCGATCCTGAAGCCCGTCACTCCCCGACCCTCTCCGCCCACAGCGCCGCGCCAATCAGCCCGGCATCCGCGCCCAACTCGGCGTGAACCACCTCCGGCTGGTAGCGGGCGGGGAAGTGGGCGAGGGCTTCCCGCACCCGCGCGAGGTAGCCGGGGCGCAGGCCGACGCTCCCACCCAGGGCGACCCGCGTGACCCCCAGCAGCGCGGCCACGTCCGCAACCTTCCAGCCGATGAGGGCGGCGGAGTGGGCATAAGCGGCCTCCGCCACCGCGTTCCCATTCTCGGCGGCGTCGCACAGCGCCCGCGCGTCCGTGTGGCCCAGCCGCCGCGCCTGCTCACCCAGCGCCGTGCCGCTCGTCTCGAACTCCAGCGGGCCGAGCGGGCCGAGGGCGGGAACCTCCACCCCGGCTCCCCAGCGGGCGGGCACGCTCACGAAGCCGAGTTCGGCGTCCAGCCCGTTGCCCGCGAGGTGCAGCCGCCCACCGAGGACGAGACCCGCCCCGACCCCCGTACTGACGGTGACGAACATGAACTCGCTCGTCCCACGTCCCGCCCCGGCGGCGAACTCGCCCCAGGCGGCGGCGCGGGCGTCGTTGAGGGCCGCACACGGCAGGCCCAGCCCGTCCCCCAGCCGTTCCGCCAGCGCAATATCCGTCCAGCCGGGGAAGGTGTGCGTCGCCGTCGCCGTCACGCGCCCGCCCGCCACCGCACCCGCGCACGCCACGCCGAGGGCCGATGCTCGCGGGGCGAGGGGGGTGGCGAGACCGAGGGCCGAGGCGATCACCGCGTCGGGCACGGCGGGCCGGGGCGTCGGGACCTCCAGCCGTTCGGTGACGCGCCCACGCTCGATCAGCGCGGCGCGGATGGACGTGCCGCCGATGTCGAGGGCGAGGAGGGGAGAGGAAGAGGAAGGGTCGGTCGGGGTCACACGCCTATTCTCACTGCTTCTGCTCGATCCGCCCGTCTGCCCGAACGACCCAGTGGACGCCCAGCCCCGGCGTGATGTACGTGTTCGCGTTCTGCTCGTCGCTCAGTCCCTCGTAGATCAGGGTCGCGCCGCCGTCCTGCCTCACTTGCAGGGGGACGCGCCACGTTCGGCCTTCTCTCAACTCCGCCCGCGTTACGCACTCGTGGACGCAGACGCGCAGGTTTCTCAGGGTCGCGCCGCTCCGGTTGACCACCCGCACATCCATGATCGGCCACAACATCGCGTAGGCCGACGCTCCCAGACCGAACAGGCTCAGACCGAAGGCGGCGGGGAGAAGGAGGCGGCGGGGGTGCATGGGGCCAGCTTGCCCGGTGCTCTGGCTCGGCGCGTCCTCCTTCCGTCGGAGGCTCAAGATGTGGGTGAAAGAGGTTCTGTATGGAAATGTGGGTCAGCACGCTCGTCAACCTGTCGGTCGGATTCCCGGTGTACCTCGTCCTGATCGTCGGGATGATCCTTGCCGCAATGCGCCGACGCGAGGCCCCGACCCGGTACGGGCTGGTGCTGGCCGCGCTCGCGCTTCACCTGATCGTGGGGATGGGCGGCTCGGTGTTCAGCACGCTGCTCCCGGTGCTGATCATGCGGGGAGACGCCAGCCCGTCGTCCTTCGCGGGGGTGTTCGGCATTGTGGGGGTGGTCATCAGCCTCGCTCAGGCCGTGGGCTGGCTGCTCCTGCTGGCCGCGTTGTTCTGGCGCGGCGCGGCGGACGACCGCCGGGCGGTAGAGCAGGTCCGTCCCTAACCGCCCCTGACCCTCAGCGGAAAGACGCCCGTGAACAGCCGGGGCCAGGCGAGGTGCGGGGTCCCGACCTCCAAATGCAGGTCCTCGCGGGAGAAATGCGCGTTCCACAAGTCATGAATCCGGGGCATGATGATCTCCTGCAAGTACGCCTCCGCCGTCTCCCTCTGTTCTCCTAAGTCGAAGGGGCTGGGATTGTCCAACCGGGCGCGGACCTCCGCCCGCGTGAACGCCTGATACAGCGCGTCGTCCACCATGCGGGAGAAGAGGGCCTCAACATGCGCCGCCCGGTCCCGCACGAGGCGCGCGAGCTTGCCGAAGGCGACCGCCGACCCCAGCGTGTTCCCCGCCGTATTCCACGCGCTGTAGCCTGCCAGTTGGGCGAGGGGCAGCCCTTGCAGCATCGTCCATAGCCTTTTTTCAGCCCCGTTCGGGTACGCGATGTCCGCGAGGCTGACCGCACGCCCCGCCGCGAGGTCGTCTCTCAGGCTGTCCACGAAGGCGGGGAGGGAACGGTGCGGCGTATCCACCGTGGCGAAGTCGGGCTGGGAGCTTGACTGCCGCGTGCCCGGCGTATTCACCGCGAGGATGAAGTCGGCCTCGGCGGGCGTGTCGGCCACGGTGCAGCCCGCCGCCCGCAGGTGCGCCCGCACGAGTTCACCCGCCGGACGGTCCTCGTAGATCAGCTCCGCGCCCGCCCCATTCACCCCGCTGTAGCGCACCCAAGCCCGCACCCGCTCCGGCCTCAGCGCCCGCGCCACGAGCGCACACGGCACCTCGTCCGCGCCGGGGTACACGTCCAGCCGCTCCCAGACGCCCAGTTCGTCCGCCCGCGCCTCCAGCATCCGGCGGTCGGCGGCGGCGAGGCCGTAGGGGGTCGTGTCGTCCAGCGTGAGGCACAGGTGCGCCAGCGTCCCGTCCGCCAGCAGGTCCAGCGCCGCGAGGTGCAGCGCCCGGTTGCGCTCGCGGGTGCCCAGCCAGTCGGCCAGAATCTCCGCCGGAAGGGCCGCCTGCGCCGTCTCCAGCGCCGCTCGCTCGCCCTCGCCGTGTCGCGCGTGGCGGTCGAAGGCCGTGGAGTACGCCCGCAGTTCGCGCCCCCACTCGCCGTAGTACGGCTTCTCCTCGTGCGGATCGTTGTCGTGGGCCACCCGCACGATCACCCCGAAGGCGTAAACGCGCAGATCGGGGTTCAGCCTCTTCGCCTCCCGCAGCGCCCCCAGCCGTTCCAGCGCCGTCTCCAACGGGTCGGACACCCGCCGCGCCGGAATCATGCCGCCGAGGCACAGCGTCTCCAGGCACACGACGAGGGCGTCGGCGTCCCCGACCTCGGCCAGCAGCCAGTCGCGTAGCGCCCCCGTG
The DNA here is from genome assembly GCF_036543075.1 of Deinococcus sp. YIM 134068. Taxonomy (NCBI): domain Bacteria; kingdom Thermotogati; phylum Deinococcota; class Deinococci; order Deinococcales; family Deinococcaceae; genus Deinococcus; species Deinococcus lichenicola. The sequence goes on along the minus strand of NZ_JAZHPF010000003.1, from coordinate 124,554 downwards.
TCTCCCGGTGTGAAGAAGTTTGGCAGCGCGGCGGCGGGCGGCACGCGGACCTCGGCCCCCGTCATGCGCGCCAGCCCGGTGGGAAGGTCGAGGGTCGGCGGGCGCGTGTCGGGCGGGATGAGGAGCAGGCGGGTCACGCGGGCCAGTCTGTCAGAAAGAAGCGCAACACCTCGTCCCGCATCGCCCGGCTCGTGTAGTGCCCGACGCCGGGCAAGACGATCTCGCGGAAGGCGTCGGGATGGCCCGCCCGCGCGTAGACCTCGCTGTACACGGCGGCGGTCGGGACGTGGTGTGCGGAGAGGGGGAAGGTCGGGTCGCTGTCCCCGCTCGCCAGCAGCAGGGGGGTGGGCGGGGCGTCCGCCGCGTGCGTGACGGGGCGGTGGTCGTCCAGAAAGGCGCGCAGTTCCGGCCCCCGCACCTCCGGCTCCTGCCACACCCCGGACGTGATGAGGGCCGCCGCTCGCGTCACCCGACGCTCGGTGCGGACGAGGGTCTGCGCCACGTACCCGCCCATGCTGGACCCCACGACGAAGAGGGGACGCGGACCGAACGCCTCCGCCAATGCGTCCAGCAACGCCGGAGCCTCCGCCACCGTGCGCCGCACGCTCTCCCAGACATACTCGCGGGCGTTCAGGCCGGGCGGCGTGTCGCCCACCCGCTCGCCGTGCAGTGCCGCGTCGGGGATGACGACCGCCCCGCCCCGCGCCGTCAGCGCCGAGTAGACGCCCAGCTTGCCCTCCTTCGCGGCCCACGCCCCGTGGTAGACGAGGCAAAAAGCGCGCACGTCGGAGGCTTCAGCGGGCCGCTCGATCAGCACGGGCACGCCCGCCAGCACCCGCCGCTCGACGAGGTACGGCGTGCCCTCGTGCATGGGCGTGGCGTGGGGGTCGGCGGGGTGGAAGGGCTGCCCGGTCACGGCTCCACCCGTTCCACGTGTCCATCTACATCCAGCCGCCACACGTCCGGGTTTCGCGGGAGAAGGAGCGTCCCCACTGCGCCCCCAGGCTGACCGCTGACGGCTGAAAGCTGACGGCTCAAACATTCCCCCCCAGCCGCCGCATCTCCGATTGCAACGCGCCCACGTCCACCGCGCGCACCTCGCCCCCGTGGTCCCGCGCCGCCCACGCCGCCGCCAGCCCCGCCGCCTCGCCCATCGTGTGACAGTTCTGCTGCACACGGATGGCCGACTGCGCCTCGAACGTGCTGGACGCCGCCCGCCCCGGCACGAGCAGGTTGGAGACCCCCTGCGGCACGATGGCCCGGTAGGGAATCTCATGGTAGGCGTCCGGGGCGAAGTAGGGGGCCACCCCGTCGCGCTCGTGCAGGAGCCGCGCCCCGCCCCTCACCGAATGGATGTCCACCGGGTAGTGGTTGCGGCAGATCGAATCCGGGAAGCGGCGGCACTCCAGAATGTCCTCCAGCGTCAGCGTGTAATCGCCCTGGATGCGTCGCGTCTCCCGCACGCCGACCATCGGGGCGACGGTGCCGATGTAGGCGGACTCGCACCCCTCCAGATACTTCCGGCAGAAGGCGGTGAGACGGTCGATGGCCGCCCGCCCGTCCGTCTGCGCCGCGCTGAGGTGCCACGGATTCGCCCCGTCGTTCAGGTCGGCGCGGATGCGAGGGCAGTTGAAGCTGATCTCGCCCGGTCGCCCCGGCACGGAGAAGCCCTGAAAGTAGTCGCCATCGCGCTCCTCCAATACGCCCGCCGCCACCGCCTCCCGGAAGAGGGGTTCGAGCGTGGATTTCTTGCCCCACACCATCCAGAAGTGGAGGAAGTCGGCTGAAGTCTGCCCCTGCCCGTTCGCGTTCAGGAAGGCGCACAGCCGCCCCGTGTCCACTCCCGCGAGCGTGAAGCGCAGGCTCATCGCCTGATGGATGCCGTCCTCGTCGCCCGCGTGGAAGGGGACGCCCGCCCCCGCTGCCACATCCGCGTCCCCGGTCGAGTCGATGAAGACGCCCGCCTTGAGCGCCTGCAATCCGCCCTTGTTGTGGACGACGAGGGCGGTGATGTTCTTCGGAGTCGAGGCGAGCGCCCCCTCACCCCCGGCCCCTCTCCCACCGGGGGAGAGGGGAGAAAGAAGTGGCGAGACGACCTGTGTGTGATACAGCACCTCGCCGCCCGCCTCCAGCAGCATGTTCTCCAGCACGAACTTCATGCCCTCGGGGTTGAACCAGTTGTCGTTGCCGCCCGCGTCGGTCGCGCCGTCGCCCCGTGCGTGGAGGCGGGCCTTCAGCTCGTCCGTCAACCCCCGGTTGAGATTCCGCCCCGCCGAGACGTTCCGCATCAGCGGCGTGACCCAGGCGTTCGTCCCCGTCCCGCCCAGGCTGCCCTGTGCCTCCACGACGAGGACCCGCGCCCCGGCCCGCGCGGCGGCGATGCCCGCGATCGCCCCGGCGGTGCCGCCCCCGGCGACGAGGACATCCCAGGTGCGGGGTTCAGTGCGGTAGGGGAGGGTCATGGTGTATTCACCGTGCCGATCTCCTTGCCGTTCAGAAAGATGGTCACGGGTTCACCTGCGCGGGCGAAGGTGTTTGGAGGCAGCCGGATACTCATCGGCTCCATGTGGCCGCTCTCTGTGGTGCAGGTCTGCGGCGGGGGTGTGGTGAACACGCTGATCTCCACGGTGTTCCCTTGACGCTGCACGCTCATGCTCCGAAAGGGGTCGCAGGAGTGTACGTATACCTCCCAGGTGATCTCTCGCCCACCTGTCGCGTCTGGGGGCTGGATGGCGGCCTGCTCTGCGCGCATATGACGGGGCATCGCTGCTTCTGCGGTCTCGTTCCTGGCCTTGTCTTGACAGGCAGTGAGCGGCAGCCCCAGCAACGCGGCTGTCAGGACGCGGCTTTTCCATGTCGGCCTCACCCCTTCACCGCTCCCTCGATGCCCTTCATGAAGTACCGCTGCCCGAAGGCGAAGATCACCAGAATGGGCAGGATCGTCAGGACCGCCCCCGCCATCACCGCGCGCGAGTTGGTGGAGAAGGTGCCCGACAGCTCCAGCAGCCCCGCCGAGAGCGGCATCAACTCCTTGTCGGGCAGCATGATGCGCGCCCACAGGAAGGAGTTCCAGTACGCCACGAACTCCAGAATGGCGAAGGCCACGATGGTCGGCAGCGCGAGCGGCAGCATGATGCGCCGCCAGATCGTCAGTTCCCTGGCCCCGTCGATGCGCGCGGCCTCGATCAGTTCGATGGGCACGCCGAGGTACGCCTGCCGCAGCAGGAACAGCCCGACGATGCTCGCGATACCCGGCAGCACAACCGCCGAATACTGGCGCACGGCGTCCAGCACGGGATTTGTTTGCTGGAGCAGCCCCAGTTTGATTGTCGTGATGTAGTTGACGATCAGGCCCGCCTCGTTCGGCAGGACCATCAGCACGAGGATGGCGTAGAAGATCAGGTCGCGCCCCGGAAAGCGCATCTTGGCGAGCGGATACGCGGCGAGCGCCGCCAGCGTGACCGTCAGCGTGACGCCCAGCGTGCAGATGATGACCGAGTTCAGGACCAGCCGCCAGAACGGCACCGTCGTCCCCCGGAACACCTCGGCGTAGTTGCGGAGGCTGAAGCCGCTCGGCCACAGCTTCGCCCGGTAGATGTCCCCCGTCGGCTCGAAACTCGTGATCAGCGTCCAGTAGAACGGGTAGAGCATGATCAGCGCGATGAGGACGAGGACGCCGTAGGCGAGCGTGTTGGCGAGGAGGTCCTTGCGCCGCCTGCGCGCCCTGAGTTCCGCATAGGTCGGGCTGATCGCTGACGGCTGACGGCTGACAGCTTCCTTAAGCATCCGCCTTCCCCCCCCGCGTCAACTTGAAATTGATCAGCCCGAAGAAAATGCTGATGACTGCCACAATCAGCCCGGCGGCGGCGGCCAGCCCGTACTGGAAATCAATAAAGGCCCGCGAGAACGTGAAGAAGAGGGCGCTGTACGTGCTTCCCGCCGGGCCGCCCTGCGTCATCACGTAGATTTCCTCGAAGACCTTGATCGCGCTGATGGTGGAGAGCAGGCTGCACACGAGGATGGTGGGCCGCAGCCCCGGCAGCGTCACGTTCACGAAGACCTGCCAGCGGGTCGCCCCGTCGATCACGGCGGCCTCCTCCAGCTCGCGCCCGATGGCCTGGAGGCCCGCCAGATACAGCACCATGTAGTACCCAATTCCCTTCCACAGCGTCACGAACATCACCGCATACAGGGCCGTGACGGGGTTGTTGAGCAGGCTGCCGCGCGCTTCCAGCCCCAGCGCCCGCAGCACGGCGTTCACCGGGCCGTCCTGCTGGTACATCCACGTCCAGATCAGGCCGACCACCGCGAAGCTCGTCACGACGGGCACGTAGTACGCGGTGCGGAAAAAGCCGATGCCCCGTAGCGGGCGGTTGACGAGCATGGCGACGGCGATGCTCAGGAACTGGATGACGGGCACGACGAGGATGTACTTCAGGCTGTTTTTCAGCCCCGACCAGAACTGCGAGTCGGCGGCGAGGACGCGGAAGTTCTCCAGCCCCACCCACTCGGGCGGATTGATGATGTTGTATTTCGTGAAGGCGAGGTACGTGCCGAAAAAGACCGGCCAGGTGTGGTACAGCACGAGCAGGGCGAGAAACGGCAGCATGAAGGCGTAGGCGATCAGGGTGTTTCGCACGGTGACGCGCGCCCCCTGCCCGCCCCGGACGTGCCCGGCCCGGCGCGATTCCCGCCGTGGGGTGGTGGTCATGCCCGGCAGTCTACGGGCAGTTGTGCAGTTGCGGCATGAAAAACCGGCCCCTTTGCAGGAAGCCGGTCCAGTCGGGTGGTGCCGGGCGTTATCTGCCGTCGCCGTCCTGCGCCTCGCGCTTGCCCCCCTGGTACTCGGCGTTGGCCTTCGCGTTGTGGACCTCGGCCTTCGCTCGGTCCTCGGCGGCCTCGGCCTTGTCGCCCAGGTTGTCGGCGGTGCCCCCGACGTGGCTGGCAAGGTCGTGTCCGGCGGCGCGGGCGCGGTCGGCCCCCTCGTTGATCTTGGCTTTGGCGGCGTCGGCGAGGTTGCCCAGCGTGCTCTTGTCGTCACTCATGCGTGTGACCTCCTGTGCGTTGAATTCCCGGTTGGGTGTCTCACGATGCTCCGGCAAGCGCGGCGGTGGGTGAGGGGGGTGTTGGGGGGAACGTTACAGTTTGGGGGCATTGGGGAGCAGGGAGGGTCTGGGCGGTGCGTCGTCACGTCGCCCCCTCATCTCGGCCCTCCGCTTCGCGGCTCTTCGAGTCACCCACGAGGGGAGAGGGAGAAAAGCAGCTCAGGCCCTCGCTCTTTTGCTCCTCCCCCTTGAACGCTTGATGTGAATTGCAGATCGGGCAGTGAAGGCGTTTTCGCTATCCAGCAAGAGGAGAGCGTTGCTCGTCACCCCCTCCCCGACCCTCGCCCACAAGGAGGGGGAAGAGAGTACGTCTAGGACGCTCGGTTTTTATTGCACATCAGGCGTCCCCTGGGTGGAGCCTGGGACTCGCAGAGCTGCGAAGCAGAGGGGATGAAGCGGGCCTGGCAACCCCGGAAACGCAGTCCTCAGCTCCCCCATCACCCGCCTCCCGCAAAACTTGAACCGCGTGCATACCCCCCAGGTAACACCGTGACCAATTCCCCTTCCCCCGCCGTGGGGGTAGAGTTGGGCCGTCATGACCAATACCCGGCAGCATGTCAAGGTGCCCGCGCAGGGCGAGAAGATCACCATGGGGGGCGAGAAGCTCAACGTGCCTAATCACCCCATCATCCCCTTCGTGGAGGGCGACGGCACCGGCCCCGACATCTGGCAGGCGTCGGTGCGCGTGCTGGACGCGGCGGTGGAGGTGGCCTACGGCGGCGAGCGCAAGATCGAGTGGCTGGAGGTCTACGCGGGCGAGAAGAGCGTGCAGGTCTACGGCGAGGGCGAATGGCTCCCGCAGGAGACCGTGGACGCCTTCGACGAATACCTCGTCGGCATCAAGGGACCCCTCACCACGCCCGTCGGCGGCGGCATCCGCTCCATCAACGTGGCGCTGCGCCAGGAACTCGACCTCTACGCCTGCGTGCGCCCCGTCCAGTACTTCGAGGGCGTGCCCAGCCCCGTCAAGCGTCCGGGTGACGTGAACATGGTGATCTTCCGCGAGAACACCGAGGACATCTACGCGGGCATCGAGTACAAGGCCGGGACCCCCGAGGCGGCCAAGCTCCGTGACTTCCTGATCAACGAGATGGGCGTCACGAAGATTCGCTTCCCCGACACCTCCGCCTTCGGCGTCAAGCCCGTCTCGCAGGAGGGCACCGAGCGCCTCGTGCGCGCCGCCATCCAGTACGCCGTCGACAACGGGCGCAAGAGCGTGTCCCTCGTCCACAAGGGCAACATCATGAAGTTCACGGAGGGCGGCTTCCGCGACTGGGGCTACGACCTCGCCAAGCGGGAGTTCGGCGCGGTGGAGATCGACGGCGGCCCGTGGTGCCAGCTTCCGAACGGCATGATCATCAAGGACGTGATCGCCGACAATTTCCTCCAGCAGATTCTCCTGCGCCCCACCGAGTACGACGTGATCGCCACCCTCAACCTCAACGGCGACTACATCTCCGACGCCCTCGCCGCCGAGGTGGGCGGCATCGGCATCGCACCCGGCGCGAACATCAACTACGTCACCGGCCACGCCGTCTTCGAGGCGACGCACGGCACGGCCCCCAAGTACGCGGGCAAGAACGTCATCAACCCCTCGTCGGTCATCCTCTCCGGCGAGATGATGCTGCGCTACATGGGCTGGACCGAGGCCGCCGACCTGATCCTCAAGGGGCTGGACCAGACCATTCAGCAACGTGTCGTCACCTACGACTTCGCCCGCAACATGGAGGGCGCGACCGAGGTGAAGACGAGCGAGTTCGGGGACAAGATCATCGAGAACATGCGGAACGCCTGAGCAAAGCAAGAAGGCAGAGGGCGAGGGGCAGAGGCCATCCCCGGCCCTCTGCCCTCGCTTTTTGCGCTTGATGTAAGTGATGGCTTGGGTAAGCGGCGTATTTTCATCGTCAAAGACAAGGACGAGCGGTGCTCGTCACCCCCCTCCCCGACCCTCCCCCACAAGGAGGGAGGGAGCAAAGGGCACATCTGGTGGACGACCAAACGAGGACATGAAGCTATTTCTTTTGCCCCTCCCCCCTCTTACAACCGGGCGTCTTTTGCTGAGGGCTGATGGCTGACCGCCGAGCACTCTATCCTGCCCCCATGACCCGCCTCCTCCTCGCCCTCGCGGGGGTGCTCCTGCTTGCCGTCCTCGCGCTGGCGCTGGTGTGGCTCGTCGGGCAACTGCTCGCCGGGCTGGGCGTCTTCCTCGTCGGCACGGCGGGTGTGCTGGGGCGGCTGCTCGGCTTTCTGCTCGTGACGGGGCTGCTCGGCGGGCTGGCCTACTTCCTGGCGAGCGCGTGGCGGCCCGTGCGGGAGCCGGGTACTTGACCTAATGACATAGGCCCGGTGACGCGCCCTTCAATTCGGGAAACAAAATCCGTTAAACTATTCGATTGTGACGTGCGCTGACGCCTGAGCGACAGAAGCTCCCCAGCGCCGCCCCATTCCGGGTTCAACGGAGGCTTCTTGAGTTACTGGCGCAATCAGATCAAACCGCTGCTCGACGCGGAGACGGGCACGATGTTCAAGCAGGCCCCGATCCGCGTCACGCTGGCGTTTCCCAACCGCTACTCCGTGGGGATGGCCTCGCTGGGCTATCAGGTCATCTACCGCATGTTCAATCAGGAGGAGGGCGTCGCCTGCGAGCGGGCCTTTCTCCCCGACGACGTGGACGCCTTCGAGCGCATGGGGCAGGCGCTGCCCACCGTTGAGAGCGGACGCGACGCGGGCGACTGCGAACTGTTCGCCCTGAGCGTGAGCTTCGAGCTGGACCTGACCAACATCATCCGCACGCTGGACGTGGCGGGAATGAATCCTCTGCGCGAGGAACGGAGCGACAACGATCCCATCGTGATGATCGGCGGGCCGCTGACCTCCTCCAACCCGTACCCGCTGACGCCCTTCGCCGACATCATCGTGATCGGCGACGGCGAGCAGATCGTGCCCGTGGTGTCCGAGGCCCTGCGGGAGTCGCAGACCCGTGAGGACTTCTACGACCTGATCGACGGGATGCCCGGCATCTTCCTCCCCGCCCGCCACGTCCACGAGCCGACGTGGGCCACCGCGCCGAAGGAATTGCTGCCCGCCTACAGCCAGATCGTCACGCCCAACTCGGAACTGAGCAACATGTTCCTCGTGGAGGCGCAGCGCGGCTGCCCGCGTCCCTGCACCTTCTGCCTCGCGCGGACGATGTACGGCCCCAACCGCAACAACCAGGCGCAGGAACTCCTCGACACCATCCCCGACTGGGTGGAGAAGGTCGGGCTGGTGGGCGCGGCCCTCTCCGATTTCCCGCACACGAAGTACGTCGGGCGCACGCTGACCGACCGGGGCATCAAGCTGGGCGTCAGCTCCATCCGCGCCGACACCGTGGACGCCGAACTCGCCGAGATTCTGAAGGCGGGCGGCCTGCGGACCTTCACCGTCGCCTCCGACGCCCCCTCCGAGCGCCTGCGCCGCTGGCTGAAGAAGGGCATCACGACGGAGGACCTGACGAAGACCGCGCAGATCAGCCGCGACCTCGGCTTTTCGGGCATCAAGGTCTACATGATGATCGGCCTCGGCCCCGAGAACGACGACGACATCACCGAGCTGATCTCCTTCACGAAGGACCTGGCGAAGATCAACCGGGTGGCGCTCGGCATCAGCCCCTTCGTGCCCAAGCGCCACACGCCGCACTTCGCCGACCCCTTCGGCGGCGTCGTGACCATCGAGAAACGCCTCAAGCGCATCCAGAAGGAGCTGCGGACGACCGCCGAACTCCGCAACGTCTCCGCCAAGTGGGCTTGGGTCGAGTCAGTCATCGCGCGCGGCGGCCCCGAGGTCGGCATGGCGGCCTATTCCATCTACAGGAACGAGAGCATCGGCGCGTGGAAAAAGGCGCTGGAGGAGGTCGGCTGGCGCGACGAGTTCGAGGCGAACACGCCCGCCATCGGCCTGCCCCCCGGCCAGTACGAGCCGCGCGAGGTGAGCGCGCACGCACAGGGGCTGGCGGTGTAGGGACACAAAGTAAAGGGGCCGGGGCGTGAAAGCTCCGGCCCCTTTACTTTGTAAAACTTTGACTTTCTACCCAAGCGGTAAACGCGCAAAAGTGTCAGAATTTTGTACGAGTTGGTTGATACACTGCGATTCGATGTCAAGAAAGTCTAGTTCAGCGGCTACCCTTCACCTCGCTCTTATCTGTTCAACTTTTGGTAGTGCGCTTGCTGCACCTAGCGTCAATATTCAATTAAACAACTTGGATACACCTTATAGAAATTATTTTAAGAGCGCGAGCAGTAAAATATACTCCGACTTAGCAAATGCTAAAGCCGGGGAATTAAATATGAAGCGTTGTGGATGTACCGTGTCAATTGATGGTGAGAAGAACTCGATTATATTCCATGCAATATTTAACAAAGCTGATTATCCAAAGATGAATCTCTCGGGAATGTCAATCGCACAGCTTGCGTATGTAGACTATTACTTATATTATTCAGGCACTATTAGGAGCTGGGCTTCTATGCTTGCTATGAAACAAAATAGTTTTGACGCTGCTCAGGCTATTAGCAAAATGGATTTGATAGTCGCGCTCCATTCTCAGGATGCGGATGACACTATGGTGATGATGGGCGATGAGATGGGGGCTGGCTACGGGTTTTTTGGACAGGCATACTACACTGACGGTCAGTTAGATTTGACTCCTATTGGCGATGTATACGAGCAGGATGGAATGTTGAAGGTCTACCCAGCTAAGGACATGGCGGGTAAATATACTATTGCTGCTAAAGCACGTAAATTTTTGGGGCTGCCTTATTAAGCTTTTCCACGGTTTCCACTAACCCGCCCGCGCCTCCCGCAGCCTTCGGTCCAACAGCGGGGCCACCTGCCCGTCGAAGCGCGCGAGGATCGGCCCCAGAATCGCCGTCAGCAGCACGTACACGGCGGCGAGCGGCCCCAGCGTCGGCGCGAGGCTCAGGCCCAGCCCGGCGATCAGGATGCTGAACTCCCCGCGCGGGATGAGGGTGGCCCCCGCCCGGAAGCGGCCCCGCGTCTGCACGCCCGCCCGCGCCGCGCCCCACCAGCCCGTCACGAACTTGGTCAGGCTCGTCAGCACGGCCAGAAGGACGGCGGGGAGCAGCACGCCCGGTACCGTGCCCAGGTCGAGTTGCAGCCCGAAGAACACGAAGAACACGGCGGCGAAGAGGTCCCGCAGCGGCTCGATGAGGGGACGGGTGCGGTCGGCCACCTCGCCGGAGAGCGCGATACCGACCAAGAAGGCCCCGATGGCGGCGCTGACTTTCAGGAGGTCGGCGGCCCCGGCCACCACGAGCACCAGCCCGAACACGCTCAGAAGCAGGGCCTCGCTGCTCTGCACGTTCAGCACCCGGCTCAGGACGTGCCCGTAGCGCAGCGCGAGGAAAAAGGCCAGCCCGAACGCCGCGAGCGCGACGACGAGGTTCACGCCCACGGCGGCGAGCGTTCCCCCGATCAGGAGGGCCGCGACCACCGGCAGGTAGACGGCCATCGCCACGTCCTCCAGCACGCAGACCGCCAGGATGATGGGCGTCTCGCGGTTGCCGAGGCGACCCAGGTCGTTCAGGACCTTGCTGGCGATGCCGCTGGAACTCAGGTAGGTCACGCCGCCCAGCAGCACGGCGGCGAGGGGGGGAAAGCCCAGCAGCAGCCCCGCGACGAGGCCCGGCGTGAAGTTCAGCGCGAGGTCGAGCAGGCCGACCTGCCGGTTCGCCGCGAGGTTGTCCCGCAGCTCCCGGCTGGTGTACTCCAGCCCCAGCGTGAAGAGCAGCAGCACGGCCCCGATCTCCGCCCCGATGTGGATGAACTCCCCCGGCTCGTCCCCCAGCCGCACGACGGCCCCGAGTGCGATGCCCGCGAGCAGGTACAGCGGAATGGGCGTGATGCCGAGCCGTCCGGCAGCCCGGCCCACGAACGCCAGCACGAGGATGACCGCGCCGATTTCTAGCAGCAGTTGACCGAGGGACACGTCGGGCCTCCGGGGGCGGAAAGGCAGGCCGGGGGCGGCGTGCGAGCGGTGGGGCAAGGAGCGAAGGGGTCTTGAGAGCTTCGCCCTTGTCGTGACTTTAGAAAGATAGGAATGGGGAAGCTGTCTGAATTTTCAGCCCTCGCCCCCCAGCAGCCGCGCCGCCCTCACCACCCCGCCCGGCGTGCCGACGACGACCACGGTATCGCCCACCTTCAGGGGGAACTCCGGCCCCGGTGCCGCAATTGCCTGTCCGTCCCGCATGATCGCCACGATGCTCGTGCCCGTGCGGGTCCGCATCTTCGTGTCGCCCAGCGGCTGCCCGGCGTAGGGCGTGCCCGCCGCCAGGGGCACCCAGTCCATCGCCAGACCCTCGATATCCTGCGTCAGCGTGTTCATGTGCCGGGTGATCGTGCTTCCGCCCAGCAGGTCGGCCACCGCCTCGGCCTCCTCGTCGCTCAGCACGATGCTCTGCGCGCAGGCGTCGGGGTCGTCGCGCCGCGCCACGAAAATCTCGCGCCGCCCGTCCCGGTGCGTGATCACCCCCACCCGCTTGCCGAACCGCCCGTCGAAATCGTGCCGCACGCCCACGCCGGGCAGGTGCGTCTCCTCCAGCTTGACCATACGGGCAGCATAGGGCGGGACGCGCCCCCGCGCAGCGAGCGAAGTTGCCCTCCGTCCCTCGGAAACGTGACTTGTCGTTTGCCAGCCGTCACCCCGACCCGGACAGGCAAGCTCACGGTACGCACCCCCAGGACGCGCGAAACTGGGGCCATGAACGTTTCCTCCCCCCGCCCGCAGACGATGGCGGAGAAGATTCTCTCGCGGCGCGGCGACCGCCTCGTGTACGCCGGGGACCTCGCCGTCGTGGAGGTCGATCAGGTCATGGTCGTGGACTCCATCGCGCAGAGCTTCATCGGGCGCATGGAGCAGGACCTCGCCGCCCGCCCGAAGTACCCCGAGCGCGTCTCCATCGTCATCGACCATGTGGCCCCCGCCTCCACCGTCAGCGTCGCGCAGGCGCAGAAGGAGGCGCGCGAGTACGCCGCCGCGACGGGCGTGCGCCTCTTCGACGTGGGGCGCGGCATCTGCCATCAGGTGCTGATGGAGGAACGTCTCGCGCAACCCGGCTGGATCGTCCTCGGCTCCGACAGCCATTCCACGACCTACGGCGCGGTCGCCGCCTTCGGCACGGGCATGGGCGCGACCGACATCGCGCTGGCCGCCGCGAGCGGCAAGACTTGGCTCAAGGTGCCAGAGAGCGTCAAGGTCACGTTCACGGGCGAGCTGCGACCGGGCGTGGGGGCGAAGGACGCGGCGCTGGAGATGATCCGCGTCCTCGGGGCCGACGGCGCGACCTACCAGAGTGTCGAGATTCACGCCGGGGACCGCTTCACGCGCGGCGAGCGCATGACGCTGGCGAACCTGTGCGTGGAGGCCGGGGCGAAGGCGGGCCTCGTCGTCCCCGGTGGCGAAATCCTGACGGGCTACGGCTACGACATCCCCGAGTGGGTCTACCCCGACCCCGGTGCCGAGTACGTCCAGAGCGTGACCATCGACCTCTCCGCCCTGCGTCCCCGCATGAGCGCCCCCTCGGAGGTGGACAACGTTCACGACGTGGCCGAGTTGCGCGGCCTGAAGGTCGATCAGGTCTTCATCGGCACCTGCACGAACGGGCGGCTGGACGACCTGCACGCCGCCGCCGACGTGTTGCGCGGCCAGCGGGTCAACCCCTCCACCCGCCTCCTCGTCATTCCCGCGAGCAGCGAGGTCATGGAGGCGGCGATGGGCGACGGCACCCTCCTCACGCTGATGCAGGCGGGCGCGGTGCTCGGGACGCCGGGCTGCGGTCCCTGCATGGGCCGTCATCAGGGCGTGCTGGCCCCCGGTGAGGTCTGCGTCTCGACCTCCAACCGCAACTTCATCGGGCGCATGGGCGACAAGGACGCCAGGATTTACCTCGCCTCGCCCGCTGTGGCGGCGGCGACGGCGGTGATGGGGCGGATTGCCTTGCCGGAGGATGTCCTTGGTCTTGTTCGATAGACTAAGCGCGTTTAGCTTTAAAAAGCTCTATCCTGTCCTGTAGACTTCCCTGTTCTCCAAGTTCTGTATTTAAAATGTCAATGTAGAATCTCATCATTTGATCAAGCAAATCCTGCATATCAAGTTTCGTTCCATCTATAAGCTCTATCTTTAAATGTATTGACACCTTTATTTTGCCATCATTATGTTTTGCGTTTGTAGGAACGCCATCAGAGAAATGAACAACATCGGTGATAGACACATCGAAACTCCGAGATGTGTGAAGTTCCTTAATTTTCTCGGCCCTATCGGCTTTGAAATGTTTGTAAGTGTTGGTCACTTCTCGTAGAAGTTTAAAGGCATCAGGTTTTTGCGACTCGTATTTTATCCTCCATTCATCTTTTAAGTGTTCCCACATATGATATATAGCGGCGGCAGCGTTCCAGCCGCTCTTTGGTAGGTCTCCATATCTGTCTCTCCCCTCTAAACCAAGTTCGTAAAACTCCATATAATTAGGCACTACTATACAATCAAAAAACATTTTGACATGCTCTGCATGATCGTTAAATCTCCAAGTGGCAGCCATAAATAATTCTAGCTTATTGGAAGGAGACGCGCTATGTGCCCGGCATCTGGAAATTTGGCCCAAGCGTCAACACCGACGACATCCTCCCTGACAACTTCGTTCCCTTCATGGCCGATGAGGACCTACTTCAAGCCTTCGCCTTCCACTCCATCCGCTCGGAGTTCATCTCAACTGGAGACAGAGACCTGCTGAGCTAGCGTCCTAGCTTCGCGTACTGTGCTAAGTTGATACTATGATGAGACTGCACCTCAAGCCCTTTCTGGAGCGCCACCACATCAGCGCGTATCAGTTGGCGCGGGCGACGCGGGGGCGGCTGTCGGAGGCGACGGTGTACGGCATGGCCCGCAAGCCGCTTCAACGGATTGACCTCGACAGCGTGGCGACCGTGCTGGACGCGCTGCAAAGCCTGACCGGCCAGCCCGTCACCCTGCTGGACCTCGTGGAGCGGAGCGGGGAGGCGATGAATCCCAAGTACGCCCACCTGCTACGGAACGCCCGGCCCCTGCCCGCCGGACACGCCGAGCGAACGGCCCCCGCCTGGAGCGCCGAGGAACTCGCCGAGGACGAGCAGCATTGGAGGGACTACCGGGAGGAGCAGCGCACCTTGCAGGAGGAACGGGAAGGGCGGGTGAGGCCGTGACCACCGTGCTGGTGGATACCGACGTGATCAGCTACAGCTTCAAGAGAGACCCACGCGCCCGGCCCTTCGACGCCTACCTGGAGTCCAAGAACGTGCTGTACAGCTTCCAGACCGACGCCGAGCTGAAGTTCTGGGCGCTGGAGCGGGGCTGGAGTGCCGGGCGCAGGCGGCAACTGGAGACGTTTCTGGAACCCTACACCCTGATCGGGCACGACCCGGACATTTCCGGGCGTTGGGCCGCCGTCATGCACGAGGCCCGGCGAGCGGGACGGCGGATGCTCGCCGCCGACGCCTGGATCGCCGCCACTGCGCTGGAAGTGGGCGTCCCCCTGGTAACGAACAACGCCGCCGACTTTGCCGGTCTGGGCGGTCTCGACCTCATCTCTTTTCAGGAGGACTCCTAGTGCCCCGTCTCTGGAAATTCGGCGATTCGGTCAACACCGACGACATCCTCCCCGGCAAGTTCGCGCCCTTCATGGCGGGCGAGGACCTGTTTCAAACCTTCGCCTTCCACTACATCCGCCCGGAGTTCGCCTCCCTCGTGCGGCCCGGCGACGTGCTGATCGGCGGGCGCAACTGGGGCCTGGGCAGCAGCCGCGAGTACGCGCCGCAGGCCCTCAAGAAGTTGCAGGTGGGCGGCATCATCGCGCCTTCTTTCGCCCGCATCCACTACCGCAACCTCCTCAACCTCGGCATCCCGGCGTTCGAGGCCGACCTGACGGGCGTGCTGGAGGACGGCGACGAGGTGACGCTCGACGTGGCCTCCGGCGTGCTGACGCGCGGCGCACAGACCTTTCAACTGCCGCCGCCGCCCGCCTTCCTCACCGAAGCCCTGCGCGAGGGCAGCATCCTCGCCTTCTTCAAGAAGTACGGACGTTTCCCCGGCGAACCCTCCTCGACCGAGTGAGCGCGCGTCACTACACTCTTGGCATGGCGACCCTGGAAATCGACTGCCCCGTGTGCGCGGAGGTCCTCGAACTCACCGACGAGGACCGCGCCGCGCTGGTGGTGGGCGACGTGATCGTGTGCGACTCCTGCAACGCGGAGATGGAAGTCACCCGCAACACCGGAGGCGAGGACTTCGAGCTGGAGCTGCTGGGCGTCCTCACCGTTTGCCCCAACTGCGGCGAGGAGTTCGACGTGACCGACGACATGCTCGCCGCCGCGCCGACCGTGGAGGGCGAAGGCGGCAGCGTGGCGAGCGTCATCTCCTGCCCCCACTGCCGCGCCCGCATCGAGCTGGAGTTCGAGGACGACCCGGAAGAGGACGCCGCCTCACGCTAGGCAACCGTTGATGCTCTCTCCAGCCTGAGCTAACCTGTCAAGCGCAAGGAGAACACTATGCCTACCATTCAATTTGAAAACCCGGAGACCGGAGCGACCATTGAACTCACCGACCCCGAACTTGGCGAACTCGTCATCGACGACGAGACCGGCGTGGAGTACGAGGTCGTGTCCATCGACCCGCCCCGGCTGGAGCAGGCCCCGCAGGAAGCGGAGGACTGGGGGGAGTAGGTAGCGGTCAGCTCTCAGCCATCAGCTCTCAGCTCTTTTGCTGACGGCTGACCGCTGACGGCTGACAGCTCCCCCGGAGTCCTATGGCCGACCTCGCCATCATCTACGACCGCGTCCGCCCCGACGAGAAGATGCTCTTCGCGGCGCTCGACGCTCTGGGCGTGCCCTACGAGAAGGTGTATGCGCCGCAACTCAGGCTCACGTTCGACGACGCCGGGCGGGCGGCGGCCCCGTGGCGCGTCGCGCTGGAGCGGTGCGTCAGCCAGTCGCGCGGGCACGGGGTCACGCGGGCGCTGGAGGGGCTGGGCGTGCGGGTGGTCAACCCCGCCCACGTCATCGAGCTGTGCGGGGACAAGCTCGCCACGAATGCCGCGCTGTGCCGCGCCGGACTGCCCACGCCGCGCACGGGCGTCGCCTTCGACGGGGAGGCGGCGCTGCAACTCATTGAGGAACTGGGCTATCCAGTCGTCCTCAAGCCCACCGTCGGCTCGTGGGGCCGGATGGTCAGCCGCATCAACGACCGCGACGCCGCCGAGGCGATCATCGAGCATAAGGAGGTGCTGGGCGGCCCACAGCACGGCATCTTCTATGTGCAGGAGCTGATCGCCAAGCCGGGGCGCGACATCCGCGCTTTCGTGGTCGGCGGCGAGTGCATCGGGGCTATTTACCGCACGTCCGAACACTGGATCACGAACACGGCGCGCGGGGCCACGGCGAGCAACTGCCCGGTCACGCCCGAGATTGCCGACCTCGCTGTGAGGGCTGCCGCTGCCGTTCAGGGCGAGATCGTCGCCATCGACCTCGTAGAAGACCCCGAGCGCGGCCTCCTCGTCATCGAGATCAATCACACGATGGAGTTCAAGAACTCGGTCAGCACGACGGGCGTGGACATTCCCCGCAAGATGGGCGAGTACGCGCTGAGCCTGCTGGGTCAGACGGTTCTCTCCTGACCCTCCCCAAGTGGCAAGCTGGGGCATGTTCGACGCCCGGCTCATTCAGAATCTGCGGCGGTTCTCCGGTCAAGAGGAGGCCGCCGCTTACCTCGGTCTCGTGGGCGACCTGCTCTCCCGGCTGGCCGTGACAGGGGATGATCGCCGTTTCCACTTCAACCCCACGGGCGGCCCCTACTTCCTGCCCCTGACGATCAACAACCGCTACATCGTGATGAAGGGCCGGGACGTGGAGGACGTGCCGACGTGGTGGCTCATCCACCCCGGCCCGCACGCGTTGATGGAGATGGAGGCGGACGCCCTGCTCCACACCCTGACCTTCGCCCGTAAACGGTACGACGCGCCGGAGTCCGCACCCATGCTCGTGCAATTTCCCGTGGCGTTCGTGCGGGAGTATCGGGAGGAACTGACGGCCCGTGTTCTCGACCTGGCCGCCCGAGAACTCTCCGCCTGCCGGGGTACGACGCCCTGCCGCGCCAGCCACAGCTCCCTCGCCTACGCCCTCGCGCTCGACGACGAGGTGAGGGAGGAGATGTTGGCAGGCGTGGCCTTCACCGGATTTACCCGTGTGGGCCGCTCATTTCGTCGTTGGGAGGAGGAAGGCGGAGCGTCCTGAGCATTGGCAACGGGTGTCCTCTTGAGCGGGTCTTCAAAGTTCCAGCCTCCCGCTTGACCTCTCCCATGATGAGGAGCATCATACCCTCTTGTGATTGAGACCCTTCCAAGCGTGCAACTATGACAACAGCCGAAGTACAGCCCAACGCCCCGAATGGGGACAACCAGAGCGACGCCGCCCGGCTGGGGCAGGAGATGCGGCACCTCCACCGCATGATCAGCGGGCGCGTGCTGATGCACATGCAGGACGAATTGCAGGACCACGACCTGACGTTCACGCAGATGACGGCGCTGCACCAGCTTCGGGCGCGGGCACCGCTCACGGTGACGGCGCTGGCGGAATGTGCCCGGCTGAGCCTCCCCGCGATGAGCCACCTCGTCGAGCGGCTGGTGCGCCGGGGGCTGGCCGAGCGCCGCGAGAACCCCGACAACCGCCGCGAGAAGCTCGTCGTGCCCACCGCCGGGGGCCTCGCCATCGTGAACCGCATGGACGCCCACTTCATCGGGGCGTACGAGGCCACCTTCGGCTCCGCCCGGCCCGAGACCATCCGCGCCGCCGCCGACGCCATCGGGGCGCTGCTCGCCGAGATCAGCCCCATCTGCCCGCCCCCCTCCCAGGAGAACCCATGACCGCACCCCAACCCCCCGCCTCGGCCATCAACTACGCGCAGACGCTCGATATGCGTACCAAGCGCGTGATTCTCTTCGGCGTGCTGCTGGGCCTCTTTCTCAGTGCGCTCGACCAGACCATCGTCTCGACCGCCATGCCACGCATCGCCACCGAGCTTCAGGGCCTGAACCTGTACTCGTGGGTCACGACCGCCTACCTGCTGACGAACACGGCGCTCGTGCCCATCTACGGCAAGCTCTCGGACCTCTACGGGCGCAAACCCATCCTGATGTTCGGGATCGTGGTCTTTTTGATCGGCTCGGCGCTGTGCGGGCTGTCGGGCGAGCCGTTCCTCGGCAACCTCTTCGGCGGCGGGATGATGCAGCTCGTCGTGTTCCGGGGCCTTCAGGGCGTCGGGGCGGCGGCGCTCGGGTCGGTCGCCTTCGCCATCATCGCCGACCTGTTCGAGCCGGTGGACCGGCCCCGCTATCAGGGCCTCTTCGGGGCCGTGTTCGGCATCAGCAGCGTGATCGGGCCGCTGCTCGGCGGCTTCCTCACCGACCAGATTTCGTGGCGCTGGGTCTTCTACGTCAACCTGCCCATCGGACTGATCGCGCTGGCCTTCATCGCCACCCGGATGCCCCGGCTCGCCTCCGGCCTTCAGGCGAAGGTGGACTGGCTGGGCGCGTTCCTGATCCTCGTCTTCACCGTGCCGCTGCTGCTCGCCCTGACGTGGGGGGCAGACAGGACCTACGCGTGGACGAGTCCCACCCTGCTCGGGCTGTTCGCCCTCT
The DNA here is from genome assembly GCF_036543075.1 of Deinococcus sp. YIM 134068. NCBI lineage: Bacteria > Thermotogati > Deinococcota > Deinococci > Deinococcales > Deinococcaceae > Deinococcus > Deinococcus lichenicola. The sequence continues at coordinate 105,737 of NZ_JAZHPF010000003.1, read as the reverse complement.
CCGCCGTCTCGCTCGCCTCGTTCCTGTTCGTGGAGAGCCGTCACGAGAGTCCCATCCTGCCGCTCAATCTGTTCCGCAACCCGACCTTCGCTTGGGGGGCCATCGCGCGCTTCCTGATCGGCGCGGGCTTTCTGGGCGCGATCCTCTTCCTGAGCCTCTACCTCGTGAACGTGCAGGGCGTGAGCGCCACGCAGGCCGGGACCGCTACCATCCCGCTCACGGTCGGATTGATCGTCGGGTCAATTGCCGCCGGGCAGGTCGCCAGCCGCATCGGGCGCTACAAGCCGCTGATGCTGATCGGGCTGATCACCGCCGCGCTGGGCTTTTTCAGCCTCAGCACCCTGACTGCCGACACGCCCTACAGCGGCGTGGTGCTGCGGATGGTGCTGCTGGGCCTCGGCCTCGGCCCCGCGCTGCCGCTGTACACCACCGCCCTGCAACTCTCGGTCAAGCCGTGGGAGATCGGCGTGGCGACGAGCGCCGGTCAGTTCTTCCAGCAGATGGGCAGCACCATCGGCACGGCGATCTTCGGGGCGCTGCTGACCGCCGGACTCTCGACCCAGTTCGCCCGCAATTTCGAGCAGGCGAAGGTGGGCCAGCCGCCCGCCGTGCAGGCCATCCTGACCCAGAGCGAGCGGGCCGCCGCCGAGAGCGCGAGTGGCGGCTTCGGTGAGGGAAGCGCGGGCGGAGGGACCGATCAGGCGACGGCCTTCGCGGCGGTGCGCCGGGAGATCGACGCCGCCGTGGTCAGTGGCAACGCCGCCGCCCTCGGCCAGATCGCGCAGAATCCCGCCCTGCCGCAGGGCCTGCGTGACGGGCTGGGCCGCATCCCCGCCGCCGCCCTCGCCACCGAGGAGGGCCGCGCGGGCGTGCAGGCGCAGCTCGGCGAGCAGTTCACCGCCTTCGAGACCGCCGCGCAGAAGACGGTGCGGGTCGTCAAGGAGTCCTTCGCGGGGGCCATCGCCAACATCTACCGCTGGAGCATCGGCGTGGCGCTGCTGGCCTTGCTCGCCACGCTGATGATGCCCAACCTGTCCATGCCCACCCGGCAGCGGGGGGAGCGGGTTCCGGCGACGCACGTCGAGGCGTAGGGAGCAGTTAGCCGTCAGCGGTCAGCCCTCAGCTCCCCGGCTGGCGGTTGACCGCTCTTCCACGCTCTACCCTGCCTCCCATGACCCGCGCCCTGTACCGCGACCATCCCGGCCCCCTCACCTTCACGGCAACCGTCACTGCCGTCCGGGAGGAGGCCGTCGCTCTGGACGCCACCGCCTTCTATCCCGAGGGCGGCGGGCAGAACGGGGACGGCGGCGTGTTGCGCTGGGATGGGGGAGAGGCCCGCGTGCGCGATACCCGCAAGGGGGAGGGCGGAAGGGTCTGGCACGAGTTGGAAGGACCGGGGCCGGAGGTCGGTGCCGTCATCACGGGGGAGGTGGACGCGGCGCGGCGCTGGCGCAACTCGCAGCGGCACGGCGGCGAACACTTGCTCGCTCAGGCGTTCCACCGGGTCAACCCCGCCTTCCGTGTGGCGGCGGTGAGTATGCGGAACCCGGAGTCCACCCTCGATCTGGAGGGCGACCCGACCGAGGCCGACGTGCGCGCCGCCGAAAGTCTGTTGCGTGAGACGCTGGGCCGCGTTCCCCTCACGCTTGACACGCCCACCGTCCCCGACACCGAACTCCACCGCTACCCCCTGCGCCGCGAGGCGAAGGTGAGTGGGAACGTGCGGCTGGTGATCTTCCGAGACGAGAGCGGCGTGCCTTTCGATGTGAGCGCGTGCGGCGGCACCCACGTTCCCCAAGCGGCGATGGCCGCCCCCGTCGTCGTGCTGCGGACCGAGCGCATCCGGGGCGGCCTGACCCGCGTGTTCTTCATGGCGGGGGAGGAGGCCACCGAGTATCTGAGTGGCGTCCATGTTCAAGCCCGTACCCTCGCCCGAGGCTTCAGCGCCCCCGTGGAGACCCTACCCGAACGTGTGGCAGCCCTCACCGCCGAGCGGGACGCCGCGAGGACGGAGGCCGTCGCCCTGCGCCAGCGCCTCGCCCACCTGCTTGTCCGTCAAGCCCCGACGCGCGTGGTAAGCGGTGTGACGCTCCGTGAAGTGATGCTGGAGGATGCCACCCTCCTTCCCTCCGCCCTGACGGACGTGCCGCCGGGCGAGGTGGTCGTCGTCCTCAGCTCGGATGGACGTTGTGGCATCGGCAGCGGGCGGGAGGACGTGAACGCAGGAAGCCTGCTAGGTCAGGCGCTGAAAGTCACAGGCGGTCGGGGCGGCGGACGGCCCACCCTCGCGCAGGGGACGACTGCACGGCCTGAAGCCTTCTTCGAGGCGGTGCGGCGGATTCTGTCCGAACGACGGACGGACGGCTGAACGTCTTGCCTTGAGCGCCCCTTCATTCTTTCCCCGTCCCACCTCACGCACCGCACACTGGGAGGATGACGGGCAAGGGCGGGGTCAACCGGGAGGGAGAGGCGGACTCCGGCACGGTGGTCGTGACGGGGGCGGCGCGCGGCATCGGACGGGCGGTGGCTGAACTGTACGCGGAGCGGGGGCACCGGGTCCTGAGCGTGGACCTGGGCCTGCCGCCCGTGCTACGGGGCCACGCCCGCGTTCGCGCCGACGTGAGCACCGCCGCCGGACGCGAGCGCATCGTGCGGGCGGCGCGTCCGCTGGGCACCGTGGGCGTCCTCGTGAACAACGCCGCCTACCAGGGTGCCCACGGCAGCGTCCTGGAGGTCAGCGAGCGCGGCTGGATGCGTGCCATCGGCGTCAACCTCACCGCGCCGCTCCTCCTCACCCGCGCCCTGATCGAGATGATGGGGCCGGGAAGCGCCGTCGTGAACGTCGCCTCCGTGCAGGGCCTCTTTGCCGAGCAGAACAACGCCGCGTACAACGCGAGCAAAGGCGGGCTGGTCAACCTCACCCGCGCGATGGCCCTCGACCTCGCCCCGCGCGGCGTGCGCGTGAACGCCGTCGCCCCCGGTGCCATCTCCACCGAGGGCGTCATGCAGGCCATCACGGGCAGCGAGGACCCCGACCAGACCCGCCGCGACTACGAGGACCTCCACGCCCTGCGCCGCCTCGGCGAGCCGCGCGAGGTCGCCCAGGCGATCTACTTCCTCGGCAGCCCGGAGGCGAGCTTCCTGACGGGAGTGATCCTGCCCGTGGATGGGGGAATGACGGCGAGCTTCATGATGGCGGGGAGGCCGGTGTAGGGAAAGCCTTCACCGTCAGCGGTCAGCCCTCAGCAAAAGAAGGGGCCGCCGTATAGGACGACCGCCCCCTTTTGTTTGTGCTGAAAGCTGACGGCTAATCGCTGACCGCTCCCCTACACCCTCCGCCCCCGTCCCCAGCTCAGCAGCCCGATCACCAGCGTAAAGGCGATCAGCGCCAGCACCGGAATAGTAAGAATGGAGTTGAGGTTGGCGAGGGGGCCTCCCCACACGGGCCACTGCACGTCACATCCGGCGGTCGTCTGGCCCACGCCGCAGACCTTGAGGGTCTGGATGATGCCCCAGTCCTCCAGATTTTGCGTAAGGGCGATCAGCCAGCCGACGATGGCGAGCGGCAGCGCGTAGCCCCGGATGCCCAGGTCGCCGCGCAGGGCGGCAATGCCCAGCAGCAGCGCGAGCGGGTACATGGCGATGCGCTGGAACCAGCACAGCACACAGGGCACGAAGCCGCGCACCTCACTGAAATACAGGCTGCCGATGGTGGCGGTGAGGGCCACGACCCAGGCGAGGTAGAGGCGGTTGTCGCGGGTCATACCCTCAGTTCGCGCTGGCGGCGTCGATGGCGGCCCCGACCGTGGCGGCGTCGTAGCTCGGCAGCACCCGGCCATTCACGTAGATGGCGGGCGTGCCCGTCGCGCGGGCGCTCACGGCCTGCTGCTCGTCGGCGTCCACGGCGGCGGCGGTCTCGTCATTGTCGAGGCAGGTGCCAAACTGCGCCGTATCCAGCCCCTCAACACTTCCGGCCAGTTCCTTGAGACGCGACTTGGAGGCCCAGACCTCGCTCTCGGACCCCTGTGCCCGGAAGATGATCTGCTTCATCCGCTCGTGGACCTCGTTGCCGCCGATCTTGTAGGCGCACTCGGCGGCCTGCCCCGCGAGCTTGCTGTCGTCGGTGGGCAGCCCCGCGTTCTGCGCGAGGAAGGGGAAGTTCATGGAGACGAGCTTCGCCTTGCCGGTGTCAAGGTACTGGGTCTTGATCTCCGGCAGGAATTCCTCCTCGAACCGCTTGCAGTTGGGGCACTTGAAGTCCTCGAACACCACGAGGGTCACGGGCGCGTCCTCCTGCCCCAGCACGGGCTGTCCGGCCAGGTTGAAGCTCACCGTCTCCCCACTTCCGGCGGCGGGCCTGCCGCGCACGGCGAACAGTGCCACGGCAATCAGCGCGGCGGCGATGAGTGTCCCGATCACCAGCACCGTGCGGTTGGAATTGTTTCCCTGAAGTCTCGTCACGCCCGTCAGTTTACCGCCCACCCCCGTGAGGGCGATGGGCGGATGCCCCGGCGTGGGGCGTGGTTGGGTTGTTCAGGGACGGTGGAGGCATGCTCGCCGTCAAGCAGCAGGACGAGCGTTGCTCGTCACCCCCCTCCCCAACCCTCCCCCACAAGGAGGGAGGGAGCAAACAGCAAAAGCTCCTGCTCTTTTGGCCCCTCCCCCTTGAGGGGGGAGGCCGGGAGGGGGTGGAACGGGCATGGCATCCCGAACAACGCGTCTTTCTACTCCTGCCTTATTTTCTCAGCCCTACCCGTGCCGCCCCGACGGGCGAGCCGGTGAAGTCGGTGCCGGAAGCTCCGCCGTCTCTACCTCTTCCTCGACGACCACAACAGGAGCCGAGGCCACCGCCGCCCGCCGCGCCCGCCGACGCCGCCCGTAGCGCCACGCCACCCCGACGAGCTGCCGCACGAAGCTGAAGGCCAGCCCCGCCAGCATCGCGGTCAGGGCGGTGCGCTGGAAGGTCGCGTTGGCGGGCAGCGTGAGTTCGGGGTCCACCGCCCGACCGTAGCGGCCCACGGCGACCAGAGGCAGCGCGAAGACGGCGGCGGCGAAGGGCAGCACGAACGCCCCCCCCGAATGCTTGACGAGCAGCAGCGCGAGAAGCGCCCCACCCACCAGCGGCACGATCACCGCCCACTGTGCGGGGGGCGCGGCGTCCGCGAAGAAGGGCAGCCCCCCCAGCACCGCCCCGATGTACCCGAACCACCCGCCGAACTCGTCGGCGAGGATCGTCAGGCCCACCCACGCGAGCAGCCGCGTCGGCCAGTCGCCCGGCGTCCACATCAGGTAGGCGAGGACGGCCACCGTCGCCCACCCGCCGAGCAAGCGCAGGAAGGTCCACAGCGGGCGCACCTGCACCGGCTCCGGCGCGCGGCGGGTGCGCCTGCGGGAGCGGGCGGGCGAGGCCGTCCCCGTCACGCGCCCACCGCCTTCTTCGCGCGGGTCTTGCGGCCAGAGGTGGCCCCCACCAACTCGGCGTCCTCCCCGCTCCCGGCGGGCACGATGCCCGGCACCCGGCGCAGGTACTCGCCCGTGTGGCTCGTGGGGTGGGCGGCCAGCTCCTCCGGCGTCCCCGTCGCCACCACCGTCCCGCCCCGCACACCGCCCTCCGGCCCGAGGTCGATGATGTGGTCGGCGCACTTCATCACGTCGAGGTTGTGCTCGATCACGAGCAGGGTGTTGCCGCCCTCCACCAGCCGCTCCAGCACCTCCATCAGCCGCCGCACGTCCTCGAAGTGCAGGCCGGTGGTCGGCTCGTCGAGGATATAGATCGTCTTGCCCGTCGCCCGCTTGCTCAGCTCCGACGCCAGCTTGATGCGCTGCGCCTCGCCGCCGGAGAGGGTCGTCGAGGGCTGCCCGATCCGCATATAGCCCAGCCCCACGTCGCACAGCAGGCTCATCTTGCGCTCGATGCCGGGGATGTTCTCGAAAAAGGCGCGGGCGTCCTCCACCGTCAGGTCCAGCACTTCGGAGATCGTCTTGCCGTTGTACTTGACCTCCAACGTCTCGCGGTTGTAGCGGGCACCCTTGCAGACCTCGCACGGCACGTAGATGTCGGGGAGGAAGTTCATCTCGATCTTCATCACGCCGTCGCCCTTGCAGTGCTCGCAGCGCCCGCCCTTGACGTTGAAGGAGAAGCGCCCCGCCTGATAGCCCCGGCGTCTGGATTCCGGCGTCCGGGTGAACAGGTCGCGGACCTCGGTGAAGACGCCCGTGTACGTCGCCGGGTTGCTCCTCGGCGTGCGCCCGATGGGGGACTGGTCGATCTCGATCACCTTGTCGAGATGTTCCATGCCCTCGATGCGGTCGTAGCGGCCCGGCGTCGTCTTCGCCCCGTTCAGCTCGCGGGCGAGGGTCGCGTGGAGGATGTCGTGGATCAGGGTGGACTTGCCCGACCCGGAAGGTCCGGTGATGACCGTCATCGTCCCCAGCGGAATGTCGATGGACACGTCCCTGAGGTTGTGCTCGCGCGCCCCGATGACCTTGAGCCGCTTGCCGTTGCCCCGTCGCCGGGTGGACGGCACCTCGATCTTCAGCTCGCCGCGCAGGTACTTGCCCGTCAGGCTGTGTTCGTTGTCACGCACCTGCTGGGGCGTGCCCACCGCCACGACCTCGCCGCCGTGGACGCCCGCGCCCGGCCCCATGTCCACGAGGTAGTCGGCCTCCAGCATCGTGTCCTCGTCGTGTTCGACGACGATCAGGGTGTTGCCGAGATCGCGCAGATTCTTCAGCGTGCCGATGAGCCGCCCGTTGTCCTTCGGGTGCAGGCCGATGCTCGGCTCGTCCAGCACGTACAGCACGCCCGTCAACCCCGACCCGACCTGCGTGGCGAGGCGGATGCGCTGCGCCTCCCCGCCGGAGAGGGTGTTCGCCGTGCGGTCGAGCGAGAGGTAATCCAGCCCCACGTCCACGAGGAACTTGAGCCGGGTGCGGATGGCCCGCAGGATGGGGGCACCGACCGCCGCCCCGAACTCGTTGAGGGCGTACTCGTAGCGCCGGGGCGGGTGGGCCTTCGCGGTGCCGCCGAGGTGCCCGCCGAGGTGAGGCCCGATGGCCTCGTGGTTCAGGTCCCCATCCTGCAACCGCCCGAAGAAGGCGTCCGACTCCAGCACGCTCATCCCGCTTGCCTGCGAGATGTTCAGGCCGCCCACGCGCACGGCCAGAATCTCCGGCTTGTAGCGGGTGCCGTCGCAGGTCGGGCAGGGGCGCAGCTCCATCATCTCTTCGAGCTTCTCGCGCATGAACTCCGACTCGGTGTCGGCAAATCTCCGCTCCAGATTGGGAATCACGCCCTCAAACTCGGTCGTGAAGCGCATCGTCTCCTTGCCGTTGCGGCGGTACACGACCTCGAACGGCTCGCCGGGTCCCTCCAGGATGGCCTTCTTCGCCCGTTCCGGCAGATCGCGCCACGGGGTCTTGAGGTCGAAGTCCAGGTGCTCGGCGAGCGCCTTGAGCTTGTCCCAGTAGTACACGCCGCCGCCCGTGCCCTTCTTGCTCCAGGGGAGGATGGCTCCCTCGGCGATGCTCAGCCCCTCGTCCACCACGAGTTCGGGCGAGAACTCCTGCTTGCTGCCCAGGCCCGCGCAGTCGCCGCACGCGCCATAGGGCGAGTTGAAGGAGAAGGAACGCGGTTCGAGTTCTTCGAGGACGCTGCCGTGTTCCGGGCAGGCGAACTTCTCGGAGAAGAGTTCTTCGAGCGGCGTGCCGCCCTCACCCGCCTCGGGCATCAGGACGCGCAGCAGACCCTCACCCCGGCGCAAACCGAGTTCCACGCTCTCCGCGATGCGGCTGCGGTCGCTCTCGCGCAGGGTCACGCGGTCCACCACCACGTCGAGGTCGTGCTTCTCGAACTTCTCCAGCTTGAGCTTCTCGGCCTCCTCCAGCTCGTAGAGGGTGCCGTCCACCCGCACGCGCGCGAAGCCCTCCCGCCGCAGGTCGCCCAAGAGCTTGCGGTACTCGCCCTTGCGCCCGCGCACCACGGGGGCGAGCAGAATCGCCCGCGCGTCCCCGAACTGCGAGAGCAGCCGGTCCGTGATCTCGCTCGGCGACTGCTTCTCGATCTTGCGCCCGCAGATGGGGCAGTACGGGATGCCGACTCTTGCGTAGAGAAGGCGCAAGTAGTCGTGAATCTCCGTCACCGTGCCGACCGTGCTCCGGGGGTTGTGACTCGTCGTCTTCTGGTCGATGGAGATGGCGGGCGACAGGCCCTCGATGGCCTCCACGTCGGGCTTCTCCATCAGGCCGAGGAACTGCCGGGCGTAGGCGCTCAGGCTCTCGACGTAGCGGCGCTGGCCCTCGGCGTAGATCGTGTCGAAGGCCAGGGTGCTCTTGCCGCTGCCCGACACGCCCGTGATGACCACGAACTTGTCGCGCGGCAGTTCCACCGTCACGTTCTTGAGGTTGTGTTCCCGCGCCCCGCGCACCACTAGATTCTGGTTCTGCAAGCTCGAAACTCCTTGTCAGTCGGTGTCTGGCCGCGCCGCGCACCGCCCCCTGGATTCTGCCACGTGCGTAAGGACGGCCCCGCCCTTCGCTCTGAAACGGGCCATTCTAGCACCTCACGCGCGGAGGGTGCGAGCCTGAACAGGAGGATGGGCGTAGCCCTGGCGTCAGCCTTTTTGCCGTCCACCACGCGACTCGGTTGCCCTCGGTTTAGATGTGGGCGACGGCGCGGTCCCGTTCCCCGACCGCCCGAATGCTGGGCGGCCCGGCCCTCCGACCGCCACCGCCACGCACCCGGCAAACAGCAGCAACGGCAGCTCCACCCCGCGCGGCGCGAAGAACCCGCCCTCCCGGTGAACGAACCAGAGGGCCGCCAGCATCTCGGCGGCCAGCATGACCGCGATGGCCCGCGCGCCGAGGCCGAGCGCGAGCAACACGCCGCCCGCCAGCTCCAGCACGGCGACGAGTGGGGCGGTGAGGAGGGGGAGGGGCACTTCCCACGTCCTAAAATTGGCCGTGACCGCCTCCAGGCCCGTCCCGAAAATCTTGTCCGCCCCGTGCGCCGCGAACACCCCGCCGACCACGACCCGCAGCAGGGCGAGCGCGACCTCGGGCCGGGGGGGCATGGGGGGAGTGTACCCCGCCGCCCCCCGGCCCCATCCATGCGCGTCAGCTCATACGAACGCGCTGAAGCCCGTGATGGCCCGCCCCACCACGAGGGTGTTGATCTCGTTCGTGCCCTCGTAGGAGTAGATCGCCTCGGTGTCGGCGAAGTGCTTGGCGACGCCGTTTTCGAGCAGGATGCCGTTGCCGCCGAAGGTCTCGCGGGCGAGCGCCACCGTCTCGCGGCAGCGGGCCGCCGTGACCACCTTCGCCAGCGCCGCGTGTTCGTCGCGCATCTGGCCCGTGTCGGCCATCTGCGAGAGGCGCAGGCACATGGAGAGCATCCCCGTCACGTTGCCGAGCATGTGGACGAGGTGATTCTGGATGAGCTGAAAGTTCCCGATGGGCTGGCCGAACTGCTCGCGGGTCTGGGCATACCTCAGCGCGAGTTCGTAGGCCCCCATTGCACAGCCCACCCCCTGCCACGCCACGCCCGCGCGGGTGAGCCGCAGCACCTCGGCGGTCGTGCGCCAGCCGCGCACCTCCTGAAGGCGGTCGCCCTCCGGCACCCGGCACTCCGTCAGCGTGACCTGCCCGTTCTCCACGATCCGCAGGGCGATCTTGCCCTCGATCTTCCGCACCTCGTAGCCCGGCGTTCCGGCGCGCACGATGAAGCCGCGCACCTCCCCGCTGTCCACGTCGCGCGCCCAGATCACCGTGAAGTCGCTGAAGGTCGAGTTGCCGATCCACTTCTTCTCGCCGCTGAGCACCCAGCCGTCCCCGTCGCGGCGGCAGGTCGTCCGCATCCCCTGGCTGACCTGCGAGCCACCCTCCGGTTCCGTCAGCCCGAAGGCACCGATGGCCTCCAGGTCGAGCATCTTCGGCAACCACTCCGCCTTCTGCGCCGCCGAGCCGCCCAGCGCGATGGAGGCGAAGGCGAGGCCCGCGTGGACGCCGAAGAAGACGGCGGTGGACACGTCCACCTTGCACGCCTCCAGGGTGATCAGGCCCTCCATCACGGTCGCGTCCGGCTTCCGGGTGCCGTCCTCGTTCCAGACGCGGCGCAGCAGGTCGAGCTTCCGCATCTCCGGGATGATCTGGCGCGGGAACTCGTCGCGGTTCCAGTACTCGTTCATGATGGGCGCGACGTGCTGATGCATGAAGTCGCGCACGCCCGCCGCGACCTCGCGCTGCCCCTCCGTCAGCTCGGCCAGTTGCCCGAAGAAGTCGCCGTTCGGCTCCGGCAACACGGGCGTCTTGCGGTCCCCACCCGCGAGCGTCTTCGCCAGGTGCGAGAGCTGCGCGTCGCTCATGCGCGAGGCCGCGCCGATAAGGGAGGGCAGGTCCACCCGCGCGCTCAATCTCCGCAGGGCGTCAGGGTCGAGCTGGGCGAGCAGGTCCGCCGGGTTCCTGGGTTGCGTGGTCATGCCCCGTTGTACCCGGTCTAAAGGGGGGCGACTGCGAGGGCGGGCACGGGTGGTCGTTCACCGGACATTGAGCGTTGGCGGGGGTGGGGGGATAGCATGGCCGGGTGATCGGGTGTCCGCGTCCAGCCCTGCTTGCGGAAGGAATGCCGCAGGGTTCTTCACGGTGGAGAACCTGTCTTTTCTTGCTTGGCCTGGGAGCAGGTCGGACCAGAACATTCATAGGAAAGACGGCGAGCGCCCACGTCTCTCCCTGGCGACTGGCTCCTGACGACCGGCGACCCTCCCCGGAGCCGCTGTGACCTCCCGGCCCACCCGCCCCCTGCCCGCGCGGCCCGCCGGGTACGTGGAACTCGCGCGCTACAGCTCCCTGGGCCGCTTCTGGTCGTACCTGGGCGGGGCGCAGCGTGCCGGACGCGAGGTGACGCCCCCACGCGGCGACCCGCCCGAGCTGTGCCGCCGCCGAGTGACGGGCTACGTCCTGCCCGGCGCGGCCCTCTTCCTCGACACCGCCCGCGTGACCGAGCATCTGGAGGACGGCTTCGAGACCCACCCGGCCCTCCTCGCGCTGCTGAGCGGCGACCCCGCCCCCCTGCGCGCCGAGCTGAACGCCCACTTTGACCTGCGCGTGAACTTCGTCCTCGCCTTCACCGCCGGGCGCGACCTGATCGCCAAACCCGAGTTCAAGTACGCCCCCCTCGTGCCCGGCCTGAGCACCCTGCCCGCCGATCTGCCCCTGGGGACGCGAAGGCTGGGGCGGGACGAGGTGCATCTGCTCGTGCAGCGGGGGTGTGGGCTGGCTTAGAGCTTGTGGCGTGTGGCTCGTCGCGTGTGGATCAAGCATCCACACGCCACACGCCTCCTACCCGTCGCTCGTCGTCCGCTTCTTCGGCTTGCTCGCCGCGAACTTTGCCAGCCGCGCGGTGACGGCGGGGGGCGTGTTCGTGAGGAGGGAACGGGCGGCGGGGTTGCGCCCCGCGAACGCTTCCACCCGGTCGAAGATGGTGCCGAACACGTCCTCGGGAATGTCGAGGGCGGGGGTCAGGCGAACGGTGCGCTTGGAGGAGAGGCTGAGATTCGCCATCACGCCCGCCCCGTGCAGCTCGCGCAGGGCGAGGATGGCGGTCGCCTCGAACACGAGTTCCTTCAGCACGCCGGGAAGGGGCACGCCCACCATCGGTTTGAACTGCATGGCGAGGAGCATCCCCTGGCCGCGCACGTCCTCGAAGAGGCGGGGGTGTTGCCGTTGAATGCCCCTGAGCCGCTCCAGCCCCACCGCGCCGAGGCGGGCGCTTCGGGCGGGGAGGTCCTGCTCGATCAGGTATTCCAGCGACTTCAGCCCGACGGCCATCGCCAGCGCGTTGCCTCCGAAGGTGTTGGAGTGCCGCTTGCTGCTCAGGCCACCGAGCATCCTCTTGTAGATGGCGTGGCGCACGAGGGTCGCGCCCACCGCCGTCATCCCGCCGCCGAGCGGCTTGGCGAGCGTGATGATGTCGGGGTCCAGCCCCTGCGCCGCCGACTCGAACCAGTTCCCCGTTCGCCCCAGCCCCGTCTGAATCTCGTCCGCGATGACGACGATGCCGTGGCGGCGGCACACCTCGCCCACGCCCGCGAGAAAGCCCGCCGGGGGAATGTTCACCCCGCCCTCGCCCTGGATGGGTTCGACGATCACCGCGACCACGTTCTGAGGCCCCAGCCGCCGGATGAGAGCCGCGAGCGCGTTCACGTCCCCATAAGGGCTGGTGATCGCGCCGGGAATCAGGGGTCGGAACACGTCCTGATACTCGGGATTGGGCGTCAGGCTCAGGCTGCCCAGCGTCTTGCCGTGATAGGCGCTGGAAAAGGAGATGTAGAACTTGCCCCGTGGCCGCCACGCCTTCGCGAACTTCAAGGCCCCCTCGATGGCCTCCGTGCCGCTGGAGCAGAAGAACACCTGCGAGTCGGCGTGGCTGGGCAGCTCGCGGGCCAGGAGCCGGATGAGGTTCGTCTGGAGGGCCGCCCGCCACGGGCTGCTCGCCTGCTGCGCGAGACTCTGCGCCCGGTTCTTCTCCATAAACTCGCGCACGAAGGCCGTCAGCACGGGCGGCATGTCCCCGAACGGCACCGCCGCGTACCCGGAGGCGTTGATGCGCCGCACGCCCCGCTCGTCCTCCAGTTCCCACGGCGTCACCCGGTAGAAGGGTCCGGCGAGGCCGAGCAGGTCCAGGCCGAACAGCAATTCCTCGTTGCCGTAGCGGGTGTCCAGCGCGCGGGCCTGGGTGGGGCGGAAGCGTTCGTCCAGCACGTCCTGCGCGCGGATGAAGCCGGGGGGCAAACTGCTGGGGGCGGGACCGGAAGTCACGGCGGCAGTCTAGCCCCACGGGTGGGGAGGGGGCGACCAGCCGCCAGCCGCCGGCGGCCAGCAAGTCTTCAGGTTTCCCGACGCGGCTTTGCGAGTTCGCCCTTGCGGGGGCGGGAAGCGGGTCACGCCAGGCCTGTCCTCAAGGCACCATCCGCGTCAGCATTCGGGGAAAGGGAATCGCCTCGCGGATGTGGTCGATGCCCGTGATCCACGCGACGACCCGCTCCAGCCCCATCCCGAAGCCCGCGTGCGGCACGCTCCCGTATCGGCGCAGGTCCAGATACCAGTCGAACGCTTCGAGCGGCAGCCCCTCGTGCTCGATCCGCGACCGCAGCAGCTCGTAGTCGTGGATGCGCTCCGAGCCGCCGATGATTTCGCCGTACCCCTCCGGCGCGATCATGTCGTCGCACAGGGCCAGCCGCGCGTCCCCTGGGTCGGGCTGCATGTAGAACGCCTTGATCGCCGCCGGATACTTCTCGACGATGACGGGCCGGTCGAAGTGAGACCCCAGGATCGTCTCGTGCGGCGCGCCCAGATCGTCCCCCCACTCCACGGGCTGCACGTCGGGTTGCACGTTCGGCGGCAGGTCGCCCGCCTCGATATGCTGCCGGATGATCTCCAGCGCCTCCGTGTACGTCACGCGCGGGTAGTTGCCTGACGCGGCGGGCCGCAGCCTCTCCACGTCGCGCCCCAGCGTTTCCAGCTCCGCCCCGCACTCCTCCAGCACCCGCCGCACGAGGAAGGAGACGAACCGCTCCTGGAGCGCCATGTTCTCCTCATGGCTGCTCGGCGCGACCTCCGGCTCCACCATCCAGAACTCCAGCAGGTGCCGCCGCGTCCTGCTCTTCTCCGCCCGGAAAGTCGGCCCGAAGGTGTAGACCTTGCCGAAGGCGAGCGCCCCCGCCTCCGCGTGCAGTTGCCCGGTCTGCGAGAGGTACGCCCGGTCCTCCCCGAAGAGGTCGATCTCGAACAGCTCGGTCGTGCCCTCCGCCGCGTTCGGCGTGAAGAAGGGCGCGTCGAAGCGCACGAAGCCCTCCCCGTGGAAGAAGTCCACGATGGAACGCTGCACGCAGTCCCGCACCCGCAGCACGGCCCACGGGCGGCGGTGCCGCAGCCAGAGGTGGCGGTGGTCGAGCAGGAATTCTATCCCGTGTTCCTTCGGCGTGATGGGGTACTCGCCCCCGTTCTCCGCGTAGGGCACGAGGTCGCGCACGCTCAGCTCCACCCCGCCCGGTGCCCGCTCGTCCGAGCGCACCTCGCCCGTCACCCGCACGGCCTGCTCCTGAGAAAGCCGCCGCGCCGCCTCGAACACCTCCTCCGTCACGTCCCCCCTGAACACCGTCGCCTGCACGAAGCCCGAGCCGTCGCGCAGTTTCAGGAATTGAAGCTTGCCCTTGCCGCTCTTGTCGGTCAGCCAGGCGGAGAGCGTCACCGTCTCGCCCACATGCTGCCCGAGGTCATGAATTGTTACGTCAGTATCCGTCGCGGTCACGAGCAGAATTATAGGCGGCGTGGGCCGCAGCCCTTCCCGGCCCGGCCAGCGAACGGCCCAGGCCCGGCAGTCTCTTCAGGCTCCAGAAGAGGGGCGGCCCAGGCTCATCTTCCAGGACCGCCCCACCAGCTTCAGGGGAGAGCGATCAACTCGTTCCAGCGGATGATGCCTGCGTATTCCCCCACCGAGAAGGCGTTTCCGCTGCTGTGCTGACCCGAAAAAGCCAGCGCCGTCATCTGCCGGTCGGTGTGGTACCAGCGGGCGACCAGCGTGCCGTCTTCCAACGTATGGGTCTGGACGTTGCCGTAGCCCGCCCCGCGAAGCAGGGTGTCCACGTCCTGCATCCGCTGGCGGCACTCGGCCAGGCTCAGGCCCGTGCCGGACATTCCTGCCATCCGGCTGCCGAGGGTGTCGCTCTGACGGGTCTGCACGGTCGGCAGCCCGTTCGCCAGCACGGTCGTCTGCCCGGCTCCGCTCAGCAGCGCCGCTCCGATCACCAGAAGTTGCGAACGGCGGGTCCAACGCTTCAAGGTGCTCATGCTTCGCCTCCGCCCGCGCTTCTGTGCCCGTGACGCAAGCAGGATGAGTCCCCGTCCCGTTGACGGCGGCTTTCCTTCTTCTCCGGGTCCCTACGCTGGGCTGAGGCTCACAGTAGGGAGGGGCGGTGCCCGGCACATCGCCAGAACTGGCCCCCTGACAGGACTAGGTAGGTGGCGCGGCCCAGGCAGGGTAGGTCTGGATTACGACTGGTCCGCCCGCCCCTGCTCGATGGCCCAGCGGGTCAGCTCCACCCGGTTCTGCAGGCCCAGCTTCCCGAGCAGGTTGCCGACGTGTTTGCTCGCGGTGCCCGGACTGATGCCCAGCCGCCCGGCAATGCGGCGGTCCGGGTGCCCCTGCGAGACCAGCGCCAGCACTTCCCACTCGCGGGGGGTCAGGGTCAGCTCGGAGGCGGCGCGGGCCTGGGGCGGACCCGGCTCCTGTGCCAGCCGTTCGGCCAGCTCCACGGCGTCCGGCAGCAGCAGGCGCGTCCCGGCTTCCCAGGCTTCCCGAAAGTCCGCCTCCCCCAGCGCCGCGCGGGCCAGGGCCAGATGCTGCCGAACCCGGCGGTCCGGGGCGCTCTGCGCGCGTTCCAGCGCCGGATCGTTCACGAACGCCACGAGCTGCACCAGGACCTTCCACTCCTGCCCTTCGGCGGCGAGGGCCGTGAATCCCCAGCGCAGGGTATCCTCCGCCACGCCCCGGAACCCCCTATCGACCGACTCGTGCAGACCGGCGAGCAGCCGGAGTCGGGCTTCCGGAAGTCGGCGCAGATGCACCATCAGCAGGCCCATCACGGCCCCCGATTCGAGTTCGAACACGCTGTTCCCGGCGTCCCGGTAGCGCCCGTGGGCCTGGGCCGCGTGGTCGAGCGCCAGGTCGCACTGTCCCAGGTCGAGCAGGCTCAGGGCCGCGTGCAGCAGGGCGCTGGCGTGCAGCATCCGCTGCATGCGGTCCGGGGTCCGGTCCCCCAGCCGCGCCGCGTACTCGCGCAGGACCTCTTGCAGAAGCTGCCAGGCCTCCGCGCTGCGGCCCGCCTCCCGCTCGACCCACGAGAGATTGAGCCTGGCCCAGGCGGCACTCTCGGGGGCCTCCGGGTCGCGGCACAGCGCCAGAATCTCGTGCAGCCGCGTGGCCTGCGCCGGGAACTGCCCGGCGTTGCCCAGGCAGCTCGCGCCGACCTGCAGCGCCCGCACCCGCACCTCCCGGTCGGCGGGCGCGGGCAGCGCGAGGACCTGCTCCGCCAGCGGCGCTTCCCGAGCGAGCAGGCCGAAGGGCATCCACAGCGTCCCGATGGTTCCGAGGTAACGGTAGGCGAGGTCTGCCCGGCGCTGTTCCACGGCCCAGACCAGCCCCGCGCGGATGTTGGGATAGTGCGCCAGGTACGCTCCCCGGTCGTCGGTGGTCGTCTGAAACCAGCGCCGGTAGCGGTCTTCGATCATCTTCAGGAAGTGCAGGGCGTGGCGTTCGCGCCAGAGCGGGGCCAGCGGACGGCCCTCCAGGTACCCGGCGGCGAGTTCCCGCAGCGGTTGCAGCATCCTCCAGCGCGTGTCCGGCGTATCCAGCCGTTGCAGGAAGCTCTGCTCGATCAGCGCCTCGATCCGGTCGAGCACGTCCTCGCCGCCCCAGACATCCACCAGCGCGTCCGGGGTGAAGCCGCCCTCGAAGACCGCGCAGCATTCGAACACGGCCCGGTCCCCCTCGTCCAGCAGGTCGTAACTCCACTGCACGGCGGCCCTCAGCGAGCGCAGGCGTTCGGGCCGGTCCCGGAAGTCCGCCCTCAGAATGCCGAGCGGGTGCTCCAGCCGGGCCAGCAGTTCCGGCAGCGCATAGGTCCGCAGGCGGGCGGCGGCGAGTTCCAGGGCCAGCGGGACGCCCTCCAGCACCTCGCAGAGCCTCATCACGTCCGCCCGGTTGCCCGCGCTCAGCTCGAAGGAGGGCAGGCTGGCCTGAACGCGCGTCACGAACAGTTGCACGGCGGGACTCGCCGCCGCGTGCCGGGCGCGCTGTGGCAGCGCCAGCGGCCCGACCGGGTACTCGTGTTCGTCGTGCAGGTGCAGCGCCGAGCGGCTGGTCACCACCACCTGAAGGGTTTCTGCCGTGGCGATCAGCTCGCCGAGCTGTCCCGCAGCGGGAAGAAGCTGCTCGAAATTGTCCAGCACCAGCAATGTCGTCCCCTGCGCGGCGAAGTCACGAATCCGCCGCAGTCCCTCCGAGTTCCGTGGAGGGGTGGGGAGCGCCCCCGCGATCACGCCGAGCACCCCCGCCGGGTCCCGCAGGGAGGTCAGGTCCACGAACTCGACCTGATCGTAGGTGTCCCGAACGGCATGGGCGAGGTGCAGGGCGAGGGCCGTCTTGCCGATGCCGCCCGGACCGCGCAACGTGATCAGCCGGACTCCATTCCCCAGGAGTCCTTTGAGATGCACCAGGTCCCGCTCGCGGCCCAGGAGGGGGCCGATCCCTGCCGTGAGCGGCGCTGCCAGCCGACGGTCCATCCCCCAGTGTAGCCAGCCTGGCTTCCCATAACGCCGATTCAGCATCGAATCGTCAGGCTAAGAAAATCACGTCGTCTCACATCGTGAATCTAATCACTTGCAGGCCATGCTAGAACCCCCACCCGAGGCCGGAGTGGGGGAGAGGGGACCTGTCCTACTTCAGCGCGTCGTTCATCCCCACCACGTCGGCCACCTTCAGACTTGCCCCGCCCACGAGCGCCCCGTTCACGTTGGGCTGCGCGCAGATAGAGGCGATGTTGTCCGGCTTCACGCTGCCGCCGTACAGGACGCGCAGGCCGTCCGCCACGTCGCCGTACAGCTCCCGCAGGGCGTCCCGGATGGCGACGGCGAGTTCCTCCGCGTCGTCGGCGGTGGCCGTGCGGCCCGTGCCGATGGCCCACACCGGCTCGTAGGCGACGACCACGTTCTCGCCCACACCCTCCAGGCTGCCGCGCAGTTGCGCCAGCGTGTAGGGCACCTGCTCCCCGCGCTCGCGCACGTCCAGCCCCTCGCCCACGCAGACGATGGGAGTCAGCCCGCCCGATTGCGCCTGCCGCGCCTTCGCTGCCACGAGCGCGTCCGTCTCCCCGTGGTACTCCCGCCGCTCGGAGTGCCCGACGACCACGTAAGTTGCCCCCACGTCCCGCAACATCGCCGCGCTGATCTCACCCGTGTACGCGCCCGATTCGTGCGGGGAGATGTCCTGCCCGCCCACGTCCACCCCGCCGGGCAACGTCTCTTTGAGGCCGGGTAGATCAATCGCCGGGGCCATCACCGCGAGTTCGGCAGTCCCGCGCGTGAAGCTGCCCGCCAACTCGCGCGCCCAGTTCTTCGCCTCCGTGGGCGTCTTGTTCATCTTCCAGTTGAGGGCGAGCAGGGTTCTTGGTTTGGTCATGGTTCCTCCAGGGAGCTATCAGCCGTCAGCGGTCAGCTTTCAACAGCCGGAAGCTTTCGCCCCTGAGTGCTGACGGCTGACGGCTGAGCGCTGACGGCTCTCACTTCATCGCTTCCACGCCCGGCAGCGCCTTGCCCTCCAGCAGCTCCAGGCTCGCGCCGCCGCCCGTGGAGATATGGCTCACCCGGTCGGCCTGCCCGCTCCTGTTGATGGCACTCACCGAGTCGCCGCCGCCGATCACCGTGTAAGCGCCCTCGCCCAACTCCGCGACGGCCTGAGCGATGGCGTTCGTGCCGCCCGCGAAGGCCGCGAACTCGAAGACGCCAAGCGGACCGTTCCAGAAGACGGTCTTCGCGCCCTGGAGGGCGTCGCTATATGCCTTTACCGTCTCCGGCCCGGCGTCCAAACCCTGCCAGCCGTCGGGAATCGCATTGCTGGGGACGATCTGGGTCTGAGCGTCCTCCGCGAAGCGGTCGGCGGCGATCACGTCCACGGGGAGCATCAGCTTCTCGCCGTACTCGTTCAACAACCTGCGCGCCAGATCGAGCTGGTCGTCCTCGTGGATGGACTCCCCGATGCTCCCGCCCTGCGCCTTGATGAAGGTATACGCCATCCCGCCGCCGATGAGCATCCGGTCCACCTTCGGCAGCAGGTTCTCGATCACCTTGATCTTGTCGCTGACCTTCGCCCCGCCGATGATGACGACGTAGGGCCGCGCGGGGTCCTTCAGCAGCCGCGAGAGGGCGTCCACCTCGGTCCCCAGGAGCAGCCCCGCCGCGTGCGGCAACGAGTCCGCCACCCCGCTCACGCTGGCGTGTGCCCGGTGCGCGCTCCCGAAGGCGTCGAGGACGAAGGCGTCCCCGAGCTGAGCGAGCTTCTTGCTCAACTCCGGGTCGTTCTTCTCCTCGCCCGCCTCGAAGCGCACGTTCTCCAGCAGCGCGACCTCGCCCGGCCCCAGCGCCTCCACCGCCGCCCGCGTCTCCTCGCTGGCAGGCAGGGAGGAGATGAACCGCACCGGACGCCCGAGCGCAGCCTCCAGCACGGGCGCGACGGGCCGCAGGCTGTACTTCTCCTCCGGCCCCCCCTTCGGCCTGCCGAAATGGCTCATCAGCACCACGGACGCGCCGCCGTCCAGCAACTTCCGCAGCGTCGGCAAACTCGCCGTCACCCGCGTGTCGTCCTGCACCACCCCGTTCTTGACGGGCACGTTGTAATCCACGCGCACGAGGACGCGTTTGCCGCTTACATCCAGAGCATCGAGGGTCTGCATGGGTCCTCCTTTGGCGGTCAGCCATCAGCCGTCAGCGGTCAGCCGGGAAAGCTGATGGCTGACGGCTGACCGCTGACGGCTCCTTACGCTCCCTTTTCCTGCACCATCTGCACAAGGTCCGCGATACGGCTGGAGTAGCCCCACTCGTTGTCGTACCAGGAGAAGAACTTGACGAGGTTGCCCATCGCCAGCGTCAGCCCGCCGTCGATGATCGCCGAGTGCGGGTCGCCCACGATGTCCTGGAGCACGATGGGGTCCTCCGTGTACTTGACGATGCCCCTGAGCGGCCCCTCGGCGGCCTGACGGAACACGTCGTTGACCTCCTGCGCGGTCACGTCGCGGCCCAGGACCACGGTCACGTCGCTGATCGAGCCGACCGGCGTGGGCACACGCAGCGAGGTGCCGTCGAACTTGCCCTTCAAGGCCGGGTACACCTGCGACACGGCCTTCGCCGCGCCCGTGCTGGTGGGGATGATGTTCACGGCGGCGGCGCGCGCCCGGCGCAGGTCCTTGTGCGGCAGATCGAGCACGCGCTGGTCGTTCGTGTACGAGTGGACGGTCGTCATGATCGCCTTCTCGATCCCGAACGCCTCGTCCAGCACCTTCATGGGCGCGCCCAGCGAGTTCGTCGTGCAGCTCGCGTTGGAGATGATGTGGTGGTTCGCCGGGTCGTACTGCTCCTCGTTCACGCCGAGCACGATGGAGATGTCCTCGTTCTTGGCGGGTGCCGTGATGATGACCTTCTTCGCGCCGCCCTGCAGGTGCTTGCCCGCCCCCTCGCGGTCGGTGAAGATGCCCGTGGACTCGATCACGATGTCCGCGCCCAGCTCCCCCCACCTGATCGCCGCCGGGTCCCGCTCGGCGAGCGCGGCGATGCGCTGCCCGTTGACGGTGAGCGCCTCCTCGTCGTACTCCACGGTTCCATTGAAGCGTCCGGCGGTGGAGTCGTACTTCAGCAGCGTCGCCAGCGTCTTGTTGTCGGTCAGGTCGTTGATCGCCACGACCTCCACGCCCCGCTCCACCAGAATGCGAAACACCAGGCGCCCGATGCGGCCAAACCCGTTGATGCCTACCTTCATGCTCTGCCCTCCCTCAAAATGTTCAGGATTCGGGCCGCCCGCCCCTCGCGGGCACGCCACGCAACCGCGAGTGTAACCTACCTCTCCCTCCCTGCCCTCTGTTCGCCCGGCACGCCCAAGAAAGCGTGAATGATCCCCGGCGCAGTTCCAGAAAGCATCGTGCAGAGCGGGAACAGCAAGTGTTTAATTAATACGAGCAGGGCCGGGGAACAGGAGATGGAGAGAACGAGGTCCGATCAACCGCCGGCCTGAAACGGCGAGATGTCCCACTTCAACCGTCCCCCACCCCGCTACAGTAGGGCCGTGACGTGGCCGAGGCCTCTCCTCCCCATGCGCCCGCTGCTGGCCCTGCTCGTGCTGATCGCAGCGTTCACCTACTCCCTCCGGCTCGGTCCGGGAATGGGGGCGGGGGAGACGCACCGGCCCACCGGGGCGGCCCACCACGAGCACAGGCACGGCGAGGCGGCGCAGGACATCCCCACCCTGCCGTCACATGCGGCCCACTGCCTGTTCTGCCTGACGGGTGCCTTCGCGCTGATGCCCGGCCCGGACCCGACGCTTCCGCCGACCGGCCCGGCCCCGAGAGTGGACCGTGCGCCCACGCCTCGCGCCGCCCACGGCCTGCCGTCCCCACCCCAGGCCCGCGCGCCACCCTCGCACCCCCTCATTTGAATCCTTCTGAAATGCGGACGCCCGAGCGGTCGGTTCCTCCGGCCCATTCCCAACGACTTCCCCTGCCCGGTCCACGTGCAGGCGACCCCTTTGGAGTTTCGCCCATGACGCACCGTTTCCCCCAAGTCCTGCCCCTCGTCCTCGCCCTGCTGCTGACCGTGGCCGCCGCTCACGCGACCGTCCGCACCGAGACGGGCCTCGCGGAGTCCGTCGTCGGCAAGAGCGAGACCTACCGCCTGAACGTCCCCACCGAAAAGGACATCAGCACCACCGAGATTCGCCTCGTCGTCCCCGCCGGGGTAACGATCACCCGCTTCCAGGTGACGCCCGGCTTCACCCGCAGCGTCAGGACGAACGCCGCCGGTCTCGTCACCGAGGTCGTGTGGCGCGGGCGCGTGGAGCCGCTGGAGTATGCCCGCTTCTTCTTCCAGGCGCGCAACCCCGAGGAGGTCGGCGAGCTGAGCTGGAAGGTCTACCAGACCTACAGCGACGGCACCGTGGTCGCGTGGGACGACGCCGACCCGGAAAAGGGTCCGGCGAGCAAGATCGCCCTCAAGTAACCCGCCGGAAGCGGGGGCTGAGCGTGGGGGGCGGCCAGCTTCCAGCTTCCAGCGGCCAGCCCTTCCGCTCCAGCCGAGTAGAACAGTAGAAAGGACCCCACCCTTGCGCCTCCTTCCCCTCCTCCTCGCGCTCATCCTCGGGTCGGCCCTCGCGCACACCGAGGTCACGTCCGTCACGCCCAAGTCGGGCACCGCCGTCCCCGCGCCCAACGCCGTCACCCTGACCTTCAGCGAACCCGTGGACCTGCGCTTCTCCACCCTCAAGGTCGTGCCCCTGCCCACCGGGGAGGACGCGGCGGCCCTCGCGGGGGCCGTCCTCGCCCGCCGGGACGACGCGCCACAGCGGGCGGATACCTCGCCCCGGCTGACGGGCCGGGCCGCCCGCGTCCAGCTCCCGCTGCGCCCCGGCCTCACCCCCGGCAGCTACCTCGTCGTGTGGCGCTTGCTCTCGGAGGACGGCCATCCCGTGCGCGGCCACTCCGTCTTCCGCGTGCGCTGAGGCCCGCCCCTTGATCCCCGCCCTCGCCGCCGCGAACCTGCTGGAGTACGGGGGCGTCGTGCTGCTCGTGGGGGGCGTCCTCGCCCGGCGCTGGCTCACCCCCGGCCACCCGCCCCGGCGCTGGCCCGCCCTCGGCCTGCTCCTGCTCGTGCTCGGTGCCGGGCTGGAGGTCGGGTGGACCCTGCGGGACCTCGGTCTCCTCACCGCCCCGGACGGCCTCGCCTATGTCACGGACACCACCCCCGGTCGCGCGGCCCTCACCCGCGTCCTCGGCGGGGCAGTGCTCCTCGCCGCCGAGCTGTCCGCCTGGCCCGCCCTTCTCTCCGTGCCGCCCGCCGCCGTTCTCCTGTGGGGTGCGGCGGGCGGGGGACACGGGGCCACCCACGGCCCCGGCCTCCACACCCTGACCGCGCTGCACGCTGGCGCGATGAGCCTGTGGCTCGGCGGCGTGTCCGCCCTGCTGACCCACCCCGTCCCCACCCCCGCCCAGGCCCGCCGCTTCACCCCGGTCGCCCTCGCCTGCGTCGCGCTCCTGACCGTGAGCGGCACGGCCCTCACCCTCCGGCACGCGGGCACGCTCCCCACCCTCCCGGCGAGCGGGTACGGCAGAACGCTCCTCCTCAAGCTCGCCCTCCTCGCCGCCGCTCTCCTCGCCGCCGCCCTCGTCCGCCGCGCTTTCTCCCATTCGATACGCATCCGCCCCGCCCTCGCGCTGGAGACGGCCCTCCTCCTCGGCGTGCTGGCCGCGACCGCCGCGCTGGGAACCACGCCGCCGCCGACACACGGGGGGCATCCGTAGGGGAGCGGTCTAACGGTCGAAGGTCTAACCGTCGAACGGATTCACGGCAGTTCGACGGTTAGACCGTTAGATAGTTAGACCCTCAGCACACCCATCACCGCACCTCGTACACCTGCGCGGCCAGGGAGGGAAGCGTGCCCTCCACGACCCCGCGCTCCATCTCCAGGGTCGCGCCGCCGAAGACGGGGGTCAGGCGGCTCACCCCCGGCACGCGCACCCTCACCTCGCGGGATGTCTCCCGGTTGTTGAGGACGAACAGATACCACGGGCCGCGCAGCCGCTCCACGAGGACGGCGAGCGCCTCGTCGCCGCGCCCGGAGAGCAGTTCGGTGCGCTTGCCGTCGAGCAGGGTGGGGGCCAGCGTCCGCACCTCGCCCGCCAGCACTTGCGCCGCGCGCCACGCCGCCGGGTCCTCGCCAATGTCGTGACCCTCGGTGCGGTAGGCGTAGTACACCACCCCCTTGACCCCCGCCATCAGCGCCTGATAGGTCATGTTCCGCACCTCGGCCTCGCTCGGCAGGTCGCGGCGTTCCCACGCGAAGGTCTGGAGATTGGCGATGGGCACCACCCCCCGCCGGGCGGCACTCAGCACCGTCTGGCGCATGGCAGGGTACACCACACCGATGCGGTCCACCGGGTCGCCCACCGGGTAGCTCTGGTTGCCCACCGCGTCCGACACGCCGAAAAACGCCCGCTCGGGCCGGTCCACCCCCACCGACAGGCTGATGTAAGTCAGCTTGCGCGGCGCGAGCCGTTTGTACTCCCGCTGCAACTGGCGGATGGCGCGCGGCGTGCTCTGGCGGTTGCTGTCGTCCATCAGCGTGAAGCCCAGCAGCGCCGGATGAGCCGCCACCTCCCGCGCCGCCGCCGGGGCCAGCTCGTGCGCCACCACGTACACCCCGCTGCGCCGCGCGGCCTCCAGCAGCGGCCCGAACTCCTGGGCACCGGAAAGCGGCTCGGTCCACACCACGTTGAAGCCCCCCCGCCCGATCTCCCGCAGGTCGTCCAGCCGTCCCTGCGCCGTGCCGTCCTCCGCCCACGCCAGATGGTAGAACCCGAACGGGAAAAAGGGCCGCCCGTTCACCAGCAGCGTCCCGTCCCGGCGGTGCGTCACCCACGTCTCGTCCGCCCCCCGCCCGGCAGGCAGACACGACGACAGGCTGAGCGAGAGAACCGTCAAGAGGGGCACCAGAAGTCTGTTCATTTGTCATCCTCTTGATAGGGCGGGGCCGGATGAGGATGTGGTGGGCGCGGGCGCGCGTCTAACAGACGAAGGTCGAACCGTCCAACAGCTTCACGGCAGTTCGACGGTTAGACCGTTCGACAGTTAGACCCTCACACCCTTACACCCTCACCAGATACGCCGTCCCCCCCTCCACCTCCGCCGCAAAGCCCGCGCCCGCGCCGAAGGTCAGCTCCGTCGCCAGCACCTCCCCGGCGATGAAGTCGTGCCACACCTCCGCCGCCTCCCGCGCGTCGCCCACCAGATCGAGGGTGAGGCGGATGCGGTCCTGCACCTCGAAGCCCGCCGCCTTGCGCGCCTCCTGAAGCGAGCGCACGAGGTCGCGGGCCAGCCCCTCCTGCACCAGCTCGCGCGTCAGCGCCGTATCGAAGGCGACAAGGAACCCGGCGTCCTCGGCGGCGGCCACCCCCTCCGGTGCCCGCGCGTCCACGAGGACCTGTTCGCCCGTCAGCTCGAACGTCTGCCCGTTCGCCTCCACCCTGAAGGGCTGCCCGGCCCCCACCGCGCGGGCGACGGCGGCGGCGTCCGCGTTTGCCAGGGCCACGCGCACCGCTGGCAGCGCCTTGCCATACACCTTGCCGAGCACGGGCAGATTCGGGCGCAGGCTGTAGCGCACGAGGTCGGTGTCGCCCTCCAGCACGGTCACGGCCTTGACGTTCAGCTCCTCGGCGATCTGCCCTTGCAGCCGCCGCAGCGCGTCCGTCCGCTCCGGCGTGTTCGCCCTCACCTGAACCGAGGCGAGCGGCTGGCGCGTCTTGAGGTTGTTCGCCCCCCGCACCGCCCGGCCCAGCTCCACGACCTTGATGACGGCGGCCATCTCGGCGGTCAGCCGCTCGTCCAGCCGCTCCGCCCTGACCTCCGGCCAGCGGGTGAGGTGGACACTCTCCGCCCCCTGCCCGCGCGTGAGGTTGCGGTACATCGCGTCCGCGAGGAAGGGCGTGAACGGCGCGGTGAGCTGCGACACCACCACGAGCGCCTCGTGCAGTGTGGCGTACGCGGCCACGTCCACCTTGCCGCCCTCTCCCCAGAATCGGCTGCGGTTGCGCCGCACGTACCAGTTGCTCAGGTCGTCCACGAAGCGTTCGAGCGACCGCCCGCCGCCCCGCGCGTCGTAGGCGTCCAGGCTCGCCGTCACGTCCCGCACCGTCTCCTCCAGCCGCGCGAGCAGCCAGCGGTCGATCTCGGGCCGGTCCCCCACCTCGGGCGCATTCCCCAGCGCCGGGCGGTCCAGATTCGCGTACAGCACGAAGAAGGAATACACGTTCCACAGCGTATTGACGTAGCCGCGCTGCGCTTCCGCCACCAGCCGCTCGGAGAAGCGCTTCTGGTCGCCGGGGTCCGACGCCATGAACATGTACCAGCGCACCGAGTCCGCCCCGTAGCGGTCGAAGAGGGGCAGGGGTTCGATCACGTTCCCCTTGCTCTTGCTCATCTTCGCGCCCTTCTCGTCCACGATATGCCCCAGGCAGATCACGTTCTTATACGCGGGCTGCCCGTACAGCATCGTCGAGATCGCGTGCAGCGAGTAGAACCACCCGCGCGTCTGGTCGATGGCCTCGCAGATGAAGTCGGCGGGATAGTGCCGCCCGAACTGCTCCATGTTCGCCTCCGTGCCCGGCAACGCCCGCTCGCCCGTCTCGTCGGTGAGCAGATGCCACTGCGCGTACGGCATCGAGCCGGAGTCGAACCACACGTCGAGCACCTCGGGCACGCGGCGGTACTCCTTGCCCCCCAGCGTGAAGGTCACGTCGTCGATGTACGGACGGTGCAGGTCCAGCCCCGACAGGTCCCGCCCGGTCAACTCGCTCAGCTCCGCCACGCTGCCCACCACGCGCAGGTCGCCGTCCTCGCTCACCCAGAAGGGGAGGGGCGTGCCCCAGTACCGCTCGCGCGAGATGGCCCAGTCCACGTTCCCCTCCAGCCAGTTGCCGAATCTCCCGTTCCTGATAGTCAAAGGGACCCAGTTGATCTCCTCGTTCGTCGCCAGCATCCGCCCGGCGACGCTGTTCGTGCGGATGTACCAGCCCTTCTTGGCGAAGTAGAGGATCGGGTCGCCCGTCCGGTCGTGGAAGGGGTAGCGGTGCCGCAGCGTGCCCGACCAGAACATCCGCCCACGCGCCTTGAGGTCGGCGATCAACCCCTTGTCGGCGTCCTTGAAGAACTTGCCCCGCTCCCCCGTCACCCGCAGGATGCCGTGATCGTCCACCCCGAACATCAGCGGCACGCCGTATTTGCGGGCCAACTCCAGGTCCTCCGCGCCGTACGCCGGGGCCTCGTGCGCCACACCCGACCCGTCCGCCGCCGACACGAACTCCGCCAGCGTGACGAAGTGCATCACCGGGCGTCCGTCCGCATTCCGCTCGTGCAGCGTCCTCACCGCACCGAGTTCCACCGCCACGTCGGGGAAGGGCGGCTCGTACTCCACGCCCTCCAGGTCACGTCCGGGGAAGGAGGCCAGCACCTCCAGCGGCGGCGCGTCCTTATGCAGCCCCGAAAGCCGCTCCACCGCGTCCGCCGCGACGATGACCGTGCCCGACGGACTCCGCGCCGCCACGTATGTCAACTCCGCGTTCACCGCCGCCAGCGTGTTGCTCGGCAGCGTCCACGGGGTCGTCGTCCACACGACGAGCGCCAGCCCCCCCCGGTCCTCGCCGCTCAGGGCACTCAACGCCGCGTGTGCCCTGAGCGGCAGCGTGTCCCAGATCACCGGGAAGCGCACGTACACCGAGGGGTCGTCCACCTCCCGGTAGGAGTCCACCTCCCCGAGTTCGGCACGGGACAGCGTGGTCGAGATGCGGGGCGAGAGCGGCACCACCTTGTAGTCCTGCTCGACCAGCCCCTGAACGTGCAGCCGCTTCAGGAGGTTCCACACGCTCTCCACATAGCTGTTCTCGTAGGTGATGTACGGGTCAGCGAGGTCCACCCAGTAGCCCAGCCGCTCGGTGAAGGTATTCCACTCCTGAATCGTCTCCCACACCGAGGTCCGGCACAGGCGGTTAAATTCCTCCAGCTCGGCCCGCGACGCCCCGTGATTGCGCCCCAGCCAGCCCAGCTTTTTCTCCACGCTGATCTCCACGGGCAGCCCGTGGGTGTCCCAGCCGCCCTTGCGGGTGACATGGAAGCCCCGCATGACCTTGTAGCGCGGGAAGAGGTCCTTGAACGACCGCGCGAGGACGTGATGCAGCGCCGGACGCCCGTTCGCGGTCGGCGGCCCCTCGTAGAACACGTACTCGGGCTGCCCGGGACGCCGCTCCTGCGTGCGCCCGAAGATGCCCTCCCGCTGCCAGAACTCCAGCACGTCCGCCTCCACCTCCCGGAAGTTCGGCTGCGAGGTCACGGACTGGAAGAGGGGAGAGGCGGGTTTGGGGTCGGTGGTGGTCATGGGTGGCTCCTTCGGGGGTCGAGGGGTCGGGGGTCGAGGAGTCGAGGGAAGGGGGAGGTCGGACGGTTCGACGGTTGGACTGTCAGACAACAACAAAAACGTCCCAGCCCTCACCGCTGCTGGGACGCGCCTCTGAGACACGTGGTACCACCCAACTTCACTTCCACTCACATGGAAGTCTCCTTGCCAAACCCTCTGTCGGGGGGTGTCCGGGACGGTCTAATCGGCCTGACACGGCCTTTCTTCGTCCGGCGCGGGAGGGGATCTTCGGCGGGGGGCGGGGCCGTCCGGCTCTCACCCTCCCGGACTCGCTCTTCGCTGCTCTCCCCGCGTACTCGTCTCGCGGTCGCCTGAGCTGTCGCTGCACCCCGCTGCCGGGGCCACGCTCATGGTAGGGGCGCAGCATGGCGGGGTCAATCCGCCCTTCGTCCTATTTCGGGGCGGACCGGACGTGGTGTACTCGTGGACTTGCCGGGCGGACCCGTCCGAAAGCCCATACAATGCACGCAAGGGGGCAACACATGGAATTCTTCATCGATACGGCCATCGTCGACGAGGTGCGCGAGATCAACGCCTGGGGCGTCCTGTCGGGCGTCACCACCAACCCCAGCCTCGTCGCCTCGTCGGGGCGAGAGTTCAAGGAAGTCATTCAGGAGATCGCCGCGCTCGTCGGCGGCGCGATCAGCGCGGAGGTCACGTCCCTCGACGCGGCGGGCATGGTCCGCGAGGGCCGCGAGGTCGCCGCGTGGAGCGAGCACGTCGTCGTCAAGCTGCCGCTCACGCCCGCCGGACTCCAGGCCTGCCGCGCCCTGACCGACGAGGGCATCAAGACGAACGTGACCCTGTGCTTCTCCGTGCCCCAGGCGCTCCTCGCCGCGCGCGCCGGGGCCACCTACATCAGCCCCTTCGCGGGCCGCGTGGACGACATCGGCTGGGACGGCATCGAGCTGATCCGCCAGATCAAGGAGGCGTACGTGATGGGGGACATCACGACCAAAGTTCTCGCCGCCTCCATCCGCCACCCCACCCACGTGGTGCAGGCGGCCCTCGCGGGCGCGGACGTGGCGACCATCCCGTACAAGGTCTTCACGCAGATGGTCAAGCATCCGCTGACGACGGCGGGCCTCGACGGCTTCCTCAAGGACTGGGCGAAGCGCGCCGGGGCCAGTCCCGAGACGCCCTCCAGCGAGGCGGGCACGAACCCGCAGCCCTCCCCCGGTGCCCAGGTGCCCGAACCTGCCCCAACGAAATAACAATTGATTCGGAGGACCGATTCCCAGTGACCGACCCCCTGCCCCAACATCCCGGCCCCCTGCCCTTTCACGAACTTCAGCAGAAAATCCTGCCCGAACTCCACCTCATCGCCGCCAGCCACGGCATCGAGAACTACCGCAAGCTCAAGAAAGACTCCCTGGCGCTCGCCATCATGGAGCGTCAGGCGGGGGCCGAGGGCCAGAGCCTCGCGCGCGGCTACCTCGACATCAGCCCGGACGGCTACGGCTTCCTCCAGTCGGACCTCCTCGAGCCGGCGTCGCGCTCGACCCTGGTGACGGCGGGGGTGATCAAGCAGTTCCACCTGCGCACGGGCGACGACGTGATCGGTCGCGCCCGCAAACCGCGCGAGAACGAACGCTACGGCACCCTCCTGCAGGTGGAGGCGGTCAACGGCCTCGACCCCGAGGCGGCCCGGCGGCGGCCCCGCTTCGACGACCTGACGCCGACCTTCCCCGACGCGCAGCTCGTGCTGGAGGACCCCGGCATGGACGACGGCCTCTCCCTGCGGGTCGTGGACCTCCTCGTGCCCATCGGGCGAGGGCAGCGGGCCTTGATCGTCGCGCCGCCGAAAGCGGGCAAGACGACCCTGCTCAAGAAGATCGCCAACTCCATCGTCAAGAACTACCCCGACGTGACGGTGATGGTCCTGCTCGTGGACGAGCGCCCCGAGGAGGTGACGGACTTCCGCGAGAGCGTGCAGGGCGCGCAGGTCATCGCCAGTACGTTCGACGAGCCGCCCCAGCACCACGTCCGCGTCGCCGAGTTCGTCCACGAGCGCGCCCGCCGCATCGTCGAGGACGGCGGCCACGTGGTCATCCTCCTCGATTCCATCACCCGCCTCGCCCGCGCGAACAACCTCGTCACGCCGCCCACCGGGCGCACCCTCTCGGGCGGCCTGGACTCCAACGCGCTGCACTGGCCCAAGCGGTTTCTCGGCGCGGCCAGGAACATCCGCGACGGCGGCTCGCTGACCATCCTGGCGACGGCCCTCGTCGAGACCGGCTCGCGCATGGACGACGTGATCTTCGAGGAGTTCAAGGGCACGGGCAACGCCGAACTCGTCCTGTCACGAAGGTTGGAGGAACGCCGCATCTTCCCCGCGCTCGACATCCTCAAGTCCGGCACCCGCCGCGAGGAGTTGCTGCTCCAGCCCGAGGTCCTCAAGAAGATGTGGCTCCTTCGCAAGGTCATCTCCGACATGGACCCCGCCGACGCGATGGAGATGCTGCTTCAACGGATGGGCAAGACCCGCAACAACGTCGAGTTCCTGCAGGCCCTCGCGGGCGGCTGACCCCCACCGACCCCCCACCCCTCGCGGGCACCTGAGTCTCCCCCTCGGGTGCCCCCTTCCCCCTGGAGACCCGTGCCCACCCCCGCTCTCCCCACCCCTTTCCCCCTGTGACCGCCCCCGATGAAGCAGGGGAGACCCCGCCCGACCTGGGCCTGCCCCTGCGCCTGCTGGTCGTGGACGACGAGGAGCAGATTCTCGAACTCCTCGGCCTCACCCTGGGCCTCCACGGCTTCCGCGTCACCCCCGCCCGCAGCGGCCCCGAGGCCCTCGCCAGCGCCCTGGAGCGGCCCTTCGATGTCATCGTCCTCGATGTCCTCATGACCCCCTGGGACGGCTTCGAGACCATCCGCCGCCTGCACGCCGCTCTCGGCCCCCGCCTGCCCCCCGTCGTCTTCCTCTCCGGCGTGGGCCGCGCCGAACAGGTCCCCGACCTCGGCCCCGACCTCCCCACCGCCTACCTCGTCAAACCCTTCCGCCCCTCCCAACTCGTGGAGATCATCCGCCGCGTCGCCGCCCGAACTTCGGAGTGATTCGGCACTCTGAGGGTAATTAATACAAGCCACGTGCCATATCGTCCAAGCCAACTCCTGACTGCCGAATCCTGACCGCCGAACAACCGCCAAGCAGTCCACCCGCCCCCGCCCCACCCTCGCCTGTCCAGCCCTACCTCGCGACGGTCAGCTCCTCCACCGTCCCCCTTCCCCGCGCCCGCTCCGCCGCGAACGCCATCCGGTGCGAGTCCAGCGACTCCGCGAGCGGCGTGGGCACCCCCGCCTCCCCGCGCAGGGAGGCGAGCCACCCGGCGACCAGCGCCTCGTCCCCGCCGCCGTGGTTGCCCTCCGCGTCCACGCTCACGCGCTCGACCCCGCCTGTGCGGAAGCTGTGGACCTCGATCTCCCCACGCTCCATCTGGCCGCGCAACTCGCCGTGGGTGCCCAGCAGCTTCAGCGTCCGCGTGTTGTCGTGGGTAAAGGCACTCACCGTGAGCTGCGCCGTCACCCCGTTCCCGAAGACGACCGTCACAGCCTGATGGTCCACCACGTCGTTGTCCGAGTGATAGACACAGCGCCCGTAAGGTCCAGACGCCAGGGCATCCGCCAGTGACACGCCCCCCGCCGTCAGCACCGTGACGGGCCAGCGGTGCGGGTCGCGCCCGCCGTAGATCACCCGCGCGTCATAGGGACAATCGGGGACCGGGCAGACCACGCACCGATCCGCCGCGCCGGGAGGGGCCTCCTGGGGGCGGAAGTGGTTGAGCTGCCCCTCGCTGCTCACCCGCGCGGGCGATGCCCCCGCGAACCAGCGCAACAGGTCGAGGTCATGCCCCGACTTGGCGAGCACGAACGGCGCGGCGGGGGGAGAGGCGCGCCAGTTGCCCCGCACATAGGAATGCGCGTAGTGCCAGGACGACACGTTCTCCGCGTGCTGGACGGCGACGAGCCGTCCCAGCCGCCCCGAGTCGAGGACCGCCCGCACCGCCCGGAAGAAGGGGGTCGTCCGTAGCACATGGCACACGCTCACCCGGCCCCGCGAGGCCGCCTCCGCCGCGAGCAGGACTTCCAGTTCCGCCTCGTCCAGGCACACCGGCTTTTCGAGCAGCACGTCGTAGCCCAGCGCGAGCGCCTGGACGCACGGCCCCACGTGCGCGTCGTCCGGCGTGGCGACCACCACCGCGTCCGCCACCCGCCCGAGGGCGAAGAAGGCGTCCACGTCGGGGAAGCAGACCTGCGGCCCCAGCCCATGCCGCGCGGCCACCTCCGCGAGCCGGGCCGGGTGGGGATCGACGAGATGCGTCACTCGCGCCCCCTGTTCGGTGAGGTGCCGGGCGTACACATCCGCGCCCCGGTTGCCGCAGCCGAGGATGGCGACGGTGGTCACGCGGGGTTCCCAAAGGACATCACGTGTTCGCCCACCAGCCACCGCTCGAACCAGTCGTGGAGGGAGTCGGCCTGCCAGAGGATCGGCTCCTCGCCGTCACGAAGCCCGACGCGGCCCGTGGTCGTATCGAAGACGCTGAACACGACGCATCCCCCGTTACAGAAGTACAGCAGGTAGCTTTCATCCTCCGCCTCGACTGCATCCCTAGCCTCGATGCCCCCCTCCCACTGCCCCAGCACGCTGAACCACGGTTCGTCCTCATCCCCACGCACGCCCAGCGGACACAACCCCGCCCACGGTCCCCACCCCCCATCCCCGATCTCCATATAGACCCGGCGCAAGAGAGGTGGGAGCGGCAGGCCGACCGCCGCCTCGAAGGTGGACCACTCCTCGGCAGTCACGGGTGGCCGGGGGTCCCGCGCCTCCCAAATGGGGG
The DNA here is from genome assembly GCF_036543075.1 of Deinococcus sp. YIM 134068. NCBI lineage: Bacteria > Thermotogati > Deinococcota > Deinococci > Deinococcales > Deinococcaceae > Deinococcus > Deinococcus lichenicola. The sequence continues at coordinate 73,121 of NZ_JAZHPF010000003.1, read as the reverse complement.
AGGGCGGACCCGCCAATCGGTCCCTGGTCGCCATGATCAACTCGTCCTCCGTCACGCCCGCTCCACCCCCCAGCCCACCCCGGTTGGACGCGAGAGCCGCCCCGCCTCCCACTGCAAGCCCGTGAAGGGGTCGTCCGCGAGCAGGAGCGCCCCGTCCAGATCAGCCCAGTCCGCCAGCCCCGCGAGGTGCGCCGCCGCCGCGATGCCCAGCGAACTCTCGATCATGCAGCCCAGCATCACCTGAAGGCCGTGGGCACGGGCCAGCCGCAACGCGGTGAGGGCACGGAGCGGCCCCCCCAGTTTGGCGAGCTTGAGGTTCACCCCGTCAAAGGCCCCCGCCAGCCTGGGCACGTCCGAGACATGATGCAGGCTCTCGTCGGCCACGAGGGGCAGGCGGCTCACGCGCCGGAGCGCGGCGTGCCCCTCCAGGTCGCCCGCCGCGAGGGGCTGCTCCACCAGCTCCACACGGGCGGCGTCCAGCACGTCCAGCATCCGCCGCGCGCCCGCCCGGTCCCAGGCCGCGTTGGCGTCCACCCGCAGCCGGACACCGGGGGCCTCCGCCCGCAGCGCCTCCACGATGGCCTCGTCCCGCCCCGTGCCGAGCTTGACCTTCAGGACCCCGTGCCCGCGCGAGACCGCCTCACGCGCCCCGGCCCTCATGTCCTCCAGCGGACCGAGACTCACCGTGTAGCTGCTCTCGGGCAGCGGGGTGGGGGCGAGGCCCAGCAGCCGCCACACGGGGACGCCCGCCGCCCGCGCCGACCACTCCAGCGCCGCCATCTCCAGCGCGCACTTCACCGAGGGGTGGCCCGACGGCATCCGCGCCGTGAGCCGGTCATGCAGGCCGTCCCAGTCCCACCCGTCCGTCAGCGCGTCCGCCAGGAGGGGCAGCACCGCCGCCACCGTCCCGCCCGTCTCCCCGTAAAAGGCGTTCGGCGCGGCCTCGCCCCGGCCCACCACCCCGTCCCGCCCGAAGGTCACGAAGGTGCGCGGGTACGTGCTGTGCGTCCAGCGCGCGATCCCGAAGGGCCGGGCCGTGTGCAGCTCCAGCGTCTCCCACGTCACGCTCACCCCGGCCACCGCCCGAAGCCGAGCAGCGACCCCACCAGCCGCTCCCCGTACTCGCCCTCCCCGAAGGTCTCCACCGTCACCCGCATGTGGGTGGCGTTCGCGTGAATCATGCGCCGCTCGTCGAGCAGGATGCCGACGTGGCCGGGAAAAAAGGCGAGGTCGCCGCGCCGGGGCGCTGATACCGGAGTCAGAAAGGCCCGCTGCTGATCGGCGTCGCGGGGCAGGACCCGCCCGGTCGCCGCGTACGCCAGTTGCGTCAGCCCCGAGCAGTCCAGCCCCCACGCGGAGCGGCCCCCCCAGACGTAGGGCGTCTCCAGAAAGCGCAACGCGAAGGCTGCCGGGTCCCCCTCCTCCCACGGGGCCAGCGTCACCGCCTGCACCCAGCCCTCCCCCCCGCCGGGCAGGGTGACGGGCAGCCAGCGCCGCCCGTCCTCGACCGCCTCGTCACCGGGGGTGCGGGTCAGCCGGGCACCGAAGCACAGCTCCGCCACCACCGGGCGGCTGATCCTCGGCTCCACGTAGGCGTGTCCCCGCAGGGCCGTCACCGTCAGCGCCCCGCCCGCCGGAGGAGGCGTGTCGGTCAGCCCCTCCAGCCTTGCCCACCCCAGGTAGCGGTCGTGGAGGGTCCGCACCCACGCCCAGCCGTCCTCCCGCGCCAGCACGACCTCCACCGCCTCGCCGGGCAGCGCCTCCGTCACCTGCGCGCTCACGGCGTCGGGCCGGGCGCGCAGGCTCAGCCGGGCGTTCCCCACCCGCGCGGGCGTCGGCGTCACGAACTGCCAGCCCCCGCCCGTCAGCCGCCCGCGCAACGCCTCCTCGGCGAGGCGGGCCTGCGGGTCGAGGGCGTGGGTGCGCGGGTCGAGGTCCGGGGTCGCCAGCGGAACGTTCATCGCTCCCCAAGATACCGTGTCAGCCACCGCCGCCAGTTCTCCCCCGCCACCGCCACCCGGTGTTCGGCGGGGAGGACGTCCAGCACGCCCAGCACGTCCCGGTACCGCTCCACCCCCTCCGGCACCTTCTCCCGCCCGAACCCGCCGTCCAGATCGGTCCCCAGCCCGACGTGTTCCCAGCCGACCAGCCCCGCGTAGTGCCGTGCGTGGGCCGCGACCTCGGACCGCGGCACCCGCGCCTGCCCGACCTCCCACCCCGCCCGCAGGAAGGTGCTCAGGAACACCAGCCCGATCACCCCGCCCCGCCCCGCGACCGCCCGCGCCATCTCATCGGTCAGGTGCCGGTTGCCGGGCACCAGCGCGCGGCTGTTCGCGTGGGTCGCCACGACCCGCCCGCCCAGGTCCAGCGCCTCCCAGAACGCGGCGTCGTCGAGGTGTGAGGCGTCGAGCGCCACCCCCAGCCCCCGCATCGCCGTCACGAGGTCGCGCCCCGCGTCCGTCAATCCCCCCGGTGCGTCCGTGCCCCCCGCGTAGCGCGTGCGCCCCCACGCCGGGCCGATCACCCGCACGCCCGCCTCCACCCAGAACCCCAGGTCGTCCGCGTCCCGCACCGGGTCCGCCCCCTCCATCAGCAGCACGACCCCCAGCGCCCCCTCCGGCCCGGCGAGGTGGGCCTCCACCTCCCGCCCGGTCCGCAGAAGCCGCACAAGGCCGCCGTCCTCCCAGCGGCGGTACCGGTCGAGCTGGGCCAAAGCCTGCCCGCGCGCCCCCGCGTGATCCGTGTACCCGCCCGGACTCCCCGGCGTGCGCGGCAGCGCGAAGAGGGTCCCGAAGCACACCCGCGTCCCCGCCGCCCTCAGCTCCCCGAACGTCACCGTCGCCGTCTGCCCGGCCACCGGGTCCGCCGCCCGCAACGCCCCCAGGTCGAGCGTCAGGTCCCGCCCCAGCCCGGCGTTGTAGGCGAGGTCGAGGTGGCCGTCGATCAGCAGGGGAGGGGAGGTCACGCCGGGAGTGTAGCGGCCAGTGAACAGACTCCGAGGATCGACAGGGAGATAAATTATTTATTCACAAGCTACAGGATTGTGAATTTACTTCTCGAATAATTCATGGAAACATGCAGAAGGCTGGCACCAAGTGTCCTCTGCCTTCTGCGTTCCCAGCACCCACGTTTAAGGGAACTCTATTCCCCCCCGAGCACCTGCAGGCCCACCTCGGCGAGCTGGGCCGCGTCCACGGGAGAGGGGGCGAGGGCCATCGGGTCGGCACCCCGGTTGTTCTTGGGGAAGGCGATGACCTCGCGGATGCTCGACGCCCCCGCCATCACCATGACGAGGCGGTCGAAGCCCCACGCGATGCCGCCGTGGGGGGGCGTGCCGTATTCCAGCGCGTCGAGGAAGAAGCCGAACTTGTCCCGCGCCTCGTCCTCCGACAACCCGATGGCCGCGAACATCCGCGCCTGCACCGCCGGGTCGTGGATGCGGATGGAACCGCCGCCGACCTCGTAACCGTTGAGGACGAGATCGTACGCCTGCGCGCGAATCTCGCCCTGCCGCCCGGTCCCGAACAGGGCCACGTCGCCCTCGTGCGGTGCCGTGAAGGGGTGGTGCATGTAGGTCCAGCTCCCGCTGTCCTCGTCGAAGTCCAGTTGCGGGAAGTCCACGACCCAGGAGACGTGGAACCTCGGCCCGCCCGAGGCCAGATCGAGGAGGTCCCGCAGACTCAAGCGCACCGCCCCCAGCGCCGTCACCGCTGCCCTCCACTCGCCCGCCGCGAAGAGCAGGGTGCCGCCCGGCTCCACGCCCGTCCGCTCCAGCAGCAGCGCCGTCTGCCCGCCGACAAACTTGCTGATCCCACCCGTGAACGTGTCACCCTCCCGCCGCACCCACGCCAGCCCTCTCGCCCCGTTCTGCTTCGCCACCCGCTCCAGCTCGCCCAACTGCTTGCGGGTCAGGGCCGCCGCCGCGAGGACCTTCACCGTCCCCGCGTCCGCGAAGGCCGCGAACTCTCCACCCCGGAACAGGTCGGTCACGTCCGCGAACTCCAGCCCGAAACGCAGGTCTGGCTTGTCCGAGCCGTAGCGGTCCATCGCCTCCCGGTAGGTCAGGCGGGGGAAGGGGAGAGGCAGCTCGTGGCCGAGCACCTCGCGGAAGACGTGGGCCATCAGGCGTTCCTGCACCTCCAGCACGTCGTCTTGCGTCACGAAGCTCATCTCCATGTCGAGCTGGGTGAAGTCGGGCTGGCGGTCGGCGCGCAGGTCCTCGTCGCGGAAGCAGCGGGCGAGCTGGTAGTAGCGGTCCAGCCCCGCGATCATCAGGAGCTGCTTGAACAGTTGTGGCGACTGCGGTAGCGCATAGACCTCACCGGGGTTCAGGCGGCTGGGAACGAGGAAGTCGCGCGCCCCCTCCGGCGTCGAGCGCGTGAGCATCGGCGTTTCCACCTGCACGAAGCCGGAGGCGTCGAGAAATTGCGTCACCGCCGCCACCGCCTTCGAGCGCAGCATCAGGTGGCGCGTCATCTCCGCGCGGCGCAGGTCGAGGTAGCGGTACTTCAGGCGCAGGTCCTCGGCGACCGCATCGCCCTTGTCCAGCTCGAAGGGCGGTGTCTTCGCCCGGTTCAGCACCACGACCCGCGAGGCGATCACCTCGTAGTCGCCCGTCCCTCCCTTGCGCTGTCCCTCCGGACGCGGCTGGAAGCGGCCCTCCACCTCCACCACGTACTCCCCGCGCACGGTGTCGGCCTCCGCGAAGGCCGGGGAGTCCGGCTCCACCTGCACCTGCACGACCCCCGAGCGGTCCCGCAGCTCGATGAAGATCAGCCCGCCCAGGTCCCGGCGGCGATTCACCCACCCCTGAAGGGTGACGGTCTGCCCCACGTGACGCTCGTTCAACTCGCCGATATAACAGGTCCGCTTCATGCTCGCTCCAACTCCAAGAAGGCGCTGAGTTCGGCCAGCGCCACCTCACGCTGAACCCCGGTCGCCAACGTCTTAACGTTCAATACGCCGCGCGCCGCTTCCTCACTGCCGATCACCGCCGCGAGGGCCGCTCCCCGGCGGTCGGCCTCCCGGAAGGCGCTGCCCGGCTTCATGGCCCGGTACGCGAACTCCACGCGGGTGACGGCTCTGGCTTCGAGGGCCACCTGAGCCGCCAGCCCGACCCGTTCCTCGTCCATCGCGGCGAGGAAGAGCAGCGGGCCGCCCGCCCTCGGCAGCGCCACCCCCTCCGCCTCCAGCGCGAGGAGCAGCCGCTCGATCCCGAAGGCCCATCCCACGGCGGGCACCTCCGGCCCCCCCAGTTGCGCGGCCAGCCCGTCGTAGCGCCCGCCCCCGCCAAGCGCCGACTTCGCGCCGACGCCCTCGTGGTGGAGTTCCCATGCCGTGCGGCGGTAGTAGTCCAGCCCGCGCACGATGGAGGGGTCCACGTCGAAGGGCACGCCCCACGCCGTCAGATAGTTCTGCACCGCCCCGAAGTGCGCGCGGGCCTCGTCCCCCAGGAAGTCGAGCATGGGCCGGACCTCCAACTCACGAATCAGCGCCTGATCGCCCCCGCTCTTGGAGTCGAGAATCCGCATCGGGTTGCGCTCCAGTCGGTCCCTGCTGTCGTCCGAGAGCCGGTCCAGGTGTGGGGTGAAGACCTCGCGCAGGTAGGCGTTGTACCCCTCCCGGTCCGCCGGGTCGCCGATAGAGCCGAGCTTGATCCGCCCGCCCGTCAGACCCAGGGCGCGCACGACCTCCCACATCAGCCAGATGGCCTCGGCGTCCACGAGGGGATCAGAGGACCCCAGCACCTCGTAGTCGACCTGATGGAACTGGCGCTCACGGCCTTTATGGACATTCTCAGCGCGGAACATCGGCCCGTGGGTCCACAATTTCAACGGAGCAGGCAACTGCTTGAGGCCGTTCTGGAGGTAGGCGCGCACGATTCCGGCGGTGCCCTCCGGGCGCAGGACGTACCCACCGTGCGTGCCGAAGTAATAGACGGTGAACATCTCCTTGCGGACGATATCCGTGCTCCCGCCAACGCCGCGTTTGTAGACCTCCGCCTCCTCGAACAGTGGTGTGTTTATAAAACTCGCCCCCGCGCGTTCCAGCACCCGCCGCGCCGTGTCCTCCACATGGGCGAAGGCGGACGCCCGCACGTCGAGACCGAGTTTGGGAGAACCCTCCGGCAGATGGTCCTGGGTGCCCTTCGGGCGCTGGAGCGGCATAACGCAGGGGAGTGTAGCAGGGGAGGGGAGCGGACGGTTTCCAGCAGGGAGCGACTTATAGGGCGCAGGGGACGCGGGAGCGGCGTCCGCTCGTCAAACGGTCTAGAGGTCAAACCGTCTAACTGCTGACTGCCGTTTGACCGTTCGACCTTTAGACGGTTCGACCCCCTACGGCCTGACGCTGTACGGCAGCCCCGTCGAGAGCTTTCCGCCCACCTCCACGAACAGCCACGAGCCGCCCACGGGCGCGTCGCTGGGAAGGGTCAGGACGATCTCCTGGTCGGTCCACGACCGGACCGCCGCAGGGGGGAAGACGTAGCCGCCCGCGCCCGTGGCGTCGGCTCCCAGCCGCACGCGGCCCGTGGAGGGGCCGCCGAGGTAGCGGCCCTGGACGGTGAGGACGCCGCCGCGCGGGGCGGGTTCGGAGAGCTTGACGAGGACGGGCGTGACCGTGACGCCCGCCCCGGCCTGCTGGCGCGGCGCGCATGACGCCAGGACCCCTGCGAACAACAGTGAAGTAACGAAGAAACGCACCATACCGAAAGCCTCCGTGCGGGCAGTCTAATAAGTGCCGAATGACGGGTCAAACCACCCCCCCCGATGCCCCCACCCCCGCCGACACGACCGACCCGCTCGCCGCCCTGCGGGGCAAGCGGGTCCTCGTCGTCTTCAACCCGCGCAGCGGCCAGGGCGAGAGCACCCTCCCCGCCTTCGTGACCCGGCTGGGGGAGGGTGGGGCCACCGTCACCGCGCGGGAGCTGGGGCGTGACACGCCGCTCGCCGAGTACGTGACCGACCTGGAGGAGTTCGACTGCCTCGTCGCGGCGGGGGGTGACGGGACGGTGAGTGCCCTCGCCTACGCCGCGCGCTACCGGGACGTGCCCGTGCTCGCGTACCCGGCGGGCACCGCCAACCTGATCGCGCAGAACCTCGACCTGCCGCGTGACCCGGACGACCTCGCCGCCATCGTGGCGGACGGGAACGCCGTGCGGGTGGACCTCGGGGAGGTCGAGGTGCAGGGGGAGCGGAGCGGCTTCGCCATGCTCGCGGGGGCCGGGGCCGACGCCGCCATGATCCGCGACTCGGAGGACCTCAAGGAGAAGTACGGGGCGCTCGCCTACGTCCTGAGCGCCATGCGCCAGCTCAACCCGAAGAAGACCACCTTCCGCCTCGTCGTGGACGGCGAGCAGCGGAGCTTCGAGGGCATCGGCGTCATGGTCGCCAACTTCGGCATGGCGAACTACCGGCTGCCCATCACGGGCGACATCAGCCCCTCCGACGGGCGCTTCACGGTCGTCCTCCTCAAGGCGGGCAACCTGCTGCGGCTCGTCCCCAACCTGATCGACTCCCTGCGGGCCAAGTTCAACCTCGGCGATCCGGTGTTCAGCGGCAACCTCGAAACCCTGGAGGCCAAGACCGTCACCGTGGAGGCCGAGGACCCCTTTCCCCTCCAATACGACGGTGAGCTGCACGTCGAGACCACACCCTTCACCGCGCGCATTCTGCCCGGAGCGGTGCAGTTTCTCACACCGGTGCGGCGCGGGGATTTGGACACGTAGGAAGGGGCGCGGTTCACCCCTCCGTGTCCTCGACCCGTTCGAGGGCCTCGCGCCGGATGTCGGTGTCCAGCTTGGCGTAGATGGCGCTCGTGGCGATGTTGGCGTGTCCGAGGATGTCCGCCACGACGTGCAGGTCGCGGGTGGCCCGGTACAGCCGCGTGCCCGCCGTGCGCCGGAGCGTATGCACCCCGAACATGTCGCGCGGCAACCCGGCCCCGGCGAGGTAGCCGTTCACGATCTCTCGCAGCCCCCGCACGCTGAGCCGGGTGCCGAAATGCGAGGGCCGGAAGGAGACGAGGAGGGCCGGCTCGTCCTCCCGGACCTGCCCCCGGACCCGCAGCGCCTCCCTGGAGCGCAGCCACCGGGCGAGGACCCCCGCGCCCGCCCTGGGGACGGGCACCCGCCGGGCCTTGCCCCCCTTGCCCCGCCGCACATGAACTTCCCCCAGCGTCAGGTCCACGTCGCCGACATCCAGCCCCACGATCTCGCCCGCCCGCAACCCCAGCGTGGCCCCGAGCGTGAGGATCGTGAGGTCGCGCAGGCCGGTCTCGTCCTCGCCGTGCCGCTCCACGGGCAACGCGAGAAGCCGCCCCAGCTGAGCCGGGGGCACGGCGCGTTTTTTCGTGTGGGCGGGCGTCGCGTCGTGGGGTGCCCGCACGTCGCGCGCCGGATCGTCCCGCCGTGCCCCCGCCCACACGAGTGCCCGGAACAGCGCCCGCACCCCGTAGAGATAGGTGCGGACGCTGCTCAGCTCCAGCCCCCGGTCCCGCACTCCGATCAGGTAACGCTCGATCGCCTCGGCGTCGAGCTGCGTCAGCGCGTGCCGTGGGGCCTCCGGGGGGCCGACGAACGCGAGGAAGTCGCGCACGGCGAGCGTATACGCCCGGAGCGTGGCCGGGCTGACCTCCCCAGCCCGGCGACTCTTGAGCCGCAGGTGATAGTCGAGCAGCTCGCACAGCGTCGCCGCATCCTGCCCATGCGCGGCGCGGAGTGCCTCCCGGCGGCGGTTCTCGGGGGCGGCCCAGCGGGAGTGGAGGACGAGTTCGGTGCCCATGCCGTCCAGTGTAGCAATTGCCGCTAATGACACTTAGCGGCAATCGCTACTAGTGCAATTAGGCAGAAAGCGAGGCTCTGCACTCAACAGTAGGGCTGGACGGCTTGTAGGGAAAGATGCACAGAGCGGCGATGTGCGGAGGAACTCGTCACGCTCACGGTCATGCGCCGGATCTCGGACTGGACCTCAGACTGGCTCTGGGACGGCCTGGGGGATGGTCAAGATGCGGTGCTCATGCTATGCGTCGGCGGAGGGCGGGTGTGTCTGTGGATGTGCCGCCGAGGGACTGAGACCTCTCCTCCTGATGACGCGCCTGTATCGCCCGTGCGTGAGCCCGTGTGCTTGAAGCGTGGGCGATGGCGGAAGCTGGGGGGTGTGGGCAAGGCCGTCGGGTCTTGCTTGTGCTGCTGAGGTGGAAAGGAGCTGTACTTCGCTTGTATTAATAAATAGAACGTTCTCTCCTGCTGTCGGCGGCGGGGGAGCGAGGCGTCGGAGGCTTGAGATGGGTCTAAAGGTCCAACCGTCGAACCGTCTAACGGCAAAAGGCAACACACCGCGTCCCACGTCCCCCTTCCCCACTTCCCGGAGGTTTCACCATGCGTAAGTTCCTGATGCTGTCCGCCGCTCTGACCCTGAGCGTGAGCACCGCGCAGAATGCCAACGTGGCCTTCGTGTACTGGAACACGGCCAACGCCGCCTTTCAGGAGATGGCGATGGGCGTCAAGCAGGCCGTCAAGGAAAGCCGGGGCACCAAACTGGTCTCCACCGCGCCGAACGGCACCAACCCCTCGCAGGTGGTGTCCATGTTCCAGTCGGCGGCCCAGACCTCGAAATCGGGCATCGTACTCCAGGCCCTGACGCCCGACCTGTTCCTCCGCCCGATCAAGACGGCCACCGACGCGGGCATCCCGGTGGTGTCCATCGACGCCCCTCCTCCCAGGAACGCGGGCGTGAACCTGTTCGTCAGCAACGACAACGTGGAGCTGGGACGGCAGGTGGCGCGCGAGATTCTCAAAAAGATTCCCGCGAACGCACGGGGCAAGATCGTCATCGGCACGAGCAATCCCGGCGTGCCGCCCATCGAGGCGCGCGTGGAGGGCATGATCGAGGTCATCAAGAAGGAGCGCCCCAACGTGACCATCGTCGGCCCGCTGGAGACCCGTGGGCAGACCGGCTCGCCGTCGGACGTGTTCACCGTCTGGAACGGCATCGTGCGGGCCAACCCGGACGCGCTGGCCTTCCTCTCCCCCACCAACTCCGACCCCGGCCAGCTCGCCCTGATTCAGCGCCAGCTCGGCAGGAAGTTCCTCGTGGGCGGCTGCGACCTCGAACCCACCGCGCTGGAGGCCGTGAAGAACGGCTACGTGGACGTGCTCGTGTCCCCGGAGCACTGGCTCAAGGGCTACGTCGCCATGAAGCTCCTGCTCGGCCAGACGCAGGGCGGGGCGAAGATTCCGACCGGCTTCTGGAACACGGGGGGCCTCGTCGTCACGCGGGCCAACATCGATAAGGTGCTCGCCCGTCAGAAAACCGAGGCGTCCCGTGCCCTGGCGCTTGTGCCCGTCGCCAGGCGGCAGCTCGCCAACCCCGGCGCGTACCTCAAGTAAGGCGGGGGCGACTATGGCGACCTTCGAGGCCATCGGTATTCGCAAGTCCTACGGCGGCACGCACGCCCTGAAAGGGGTGGACTTCCGCGTCCGGTCCGGCAGCGTCCACGCCCTGCTGGGCGAGAACGGCGCGGGCAAGAGCACGCTCGTCAAGATTCTGACTGGGGCCGAGCGCCCCGACGCGGGCGAGGTGCGGCTCGACGGCAGGGCGGTCCGCTTTCACAACACCGCCGAGGCGGGCAGGAGCGGCGTCGCGGTGGTGTCGCAGGAACTCAGCCTCTTTCCCGACATGGACGTGCTGAGCAACCTCTACCCCATGCGTGAGCGGCGGCGCGGCCCGCTCGTGGACCGCCCCGAGATGCGCCGCCTCGCGCTGCCCGTGCTGCACAGCCTCGGCCTGAATCCTGACCTGAACGCGCCGCTGGCCGACCTCAGCCTCGCCGAGCGGCAACTCGTGGAGATCGCCCGCGCGCTGATCACCAGTCCGCAGGTCCTCGTGCTCGACGAGCCGACCTCGGCGCTGGAGGCGAGCAGTTCCGCGCGGCTGCTCTCGGCGCTGCGGGTGCTGCGGGAGCGGTCTGTCGCGGTGGTCTTCGTCTCGCACATCCTTCAGGAGGTGATGGACCTGTGCGACGAGGTGACGGTGCTGCGCGACGGCGAGGTAGCGTTGCCGAGCGCACCCACCCATACCCTCGGCGTGTCGGGCATCGTCTCGGCGATGCTGGGGGACAAGGCGAAGCTGCGCCGGGCGGAGGAGGCCGCCGGGTCGCGGGCAGGCGTGCAGGCGCTCGCGGGGCAGGTGGGAGCCGCCGGGGGTGGGCCGCTCACCGTCACCAACATGAACGTGCAGGGCGGCGCGCGGAACGTGAGTCTGGAGGTCAGGCCCGGCGAGGTCGTCGGCCTGACCGGGCTGATGGGTGCGGGACATCAGAGCGTGCTGGAGGCCGTCGCAGGGCTGCGCCGCCGGGAGGCCGGGGCGGTGACCTACCCCGACGGACGGCCCGGCCCGCGAGAACTGCGGGAAGGCATAGCGCGCGGCGTGGCTTACGTCACCGGGGACCGCAAGCGGTTAGGATTGATGCTCGACAAGTCCATCTGGGAGAACGTCGCGGCGGTGCAGTCGGTGGGCCTGGCGCGCACCGGCCCGCTGCTGAGCGTTCCCGCCCTGCGCCGTCGCGCCCAGGAGTACGTGAGAAGCATCGGCATCCGCGTGGGGTCGGTGGACCATCCGGTGAGTTCCCTCTCGGGCGGCAATCAGCAGAAGGTCGTGCTGGCGAAGTGGCTGGAGACGCGCCCCGGCCTCCTGCTGATGGACGATCCGACGCGCGGCGTGGATGTGGGCGCGAAGGCCGAGATGCACGGCATGATTCGCGCGCTCGCCGAGGCGGGGTCGCCGACGCTGGTGTGTTCCACCGACCTGGAGGAACTGACCGGCGGCCTGTGCGACCGGGTGCTCGTGTTCTACTCTGGCCGCGTGTGCGCCGAACTGAGCGGGGAGACGTTGAACTCCCAGACGTTACTGGAAGCCATGAATACGGGCCACGGCCCGGCGGCGGGGGTGGCGGCATGAGTCATAACGGACCCGGACGGACCCACGACCTCGCCCACCTCGCGCACGTCGAACTCCTCACGCCGCGCCCCGAGGAGAGCCTGCACTTCTTCACCGAGGTCATGGGCCTGGAGGTCAGTGGGCAGGAGGGGGAAAGCGTCTACCTGCGCGGCTGGGACGACTACGAGTACCACACCCTGAAGCTCACGGCGGCGCGGACGAACGGCATGGGACACTGCGCCTTCCGCGCGGGGAGTCCCGAAGCGTTGGAACGGCGGGTGGCGGCCATCGAGGCTCAGGGGTTGGGCATCGGCTGGCAGGGCGGCGACCAGGGCCACGGCCCCGCCTACGCCTTCCACACGCCGGACGGCCACCGCGCCGAGCTGTACTACGAGACGCGCTGGTACGAGGCGGACGAGACCACGCGGCCCGCCCTGAAGAACCAGGCGTCGCGCTTCCCGGCGCGCGGGGCGAACCTGCGGCGCATCGACCACCTCAACCTGCTGGCCTCCCGCGTCACGCCCATGCGCGAGTTCTTCGTGGACACGCTGGGCACGCTCCTCTCGGAGCAGATCGTCTTCGACGACGGGAGCGAGAAGGCCGCGTGGTTCAGCATGAACTCCAAGAGTTACGACCTCGCCGTTTCCGAGGACCACTCCGGGGCGCGGGGCCGACTCCACCACCTCACCTACGCCGTGGACAGCCGCGAGGACGTGCTGCGGGCCGCCGACATCTGCCTGGAACATGGCGTGTTCATCGAGACGGGACCGCACAAGCACAGCATCAACCAGACGTTTTTCCTCTACGTGTACGAGCCGGGCGGCAACCGCTTCGAGATCGCGAGCGCCGGGGCGCGGCTGATCCTCGCGCCGGACTGGAAGGTGGTCGTGTGGAACGAGGCCGAGCGCCGGAAGGGGCAGGCGTGGGGCCTCCAGACCATCGCCTCCTTCCACACCCACGGCACGCCGGTCGTGACCGGGGAGACGCCGTGACGACGGGCTATGCTGACGCGGTGAGTCCCCGCACGACCGACAGGCAGACCGTGGCCGACGAGGCGTACACCGTGATGCGCCGGGCCATCCGCAGCGGGGACCTGATGCCCGGCGAGCGGCTGGTGGAGACCGACCTCGCCGAACGCTGGGGCCTGGGCCGCAACGCGGTGCGGACCTCCCTGGCGCGGCTGGAGCAGGACGGGCTGGTGGAGCGGTCGCCCTTTCGGGGAGCGCGGGTGCGCGTGATCAGCGAGGCCGAGGCCGTGGAGATTCTGGAGGCCAGATCGGTGCTGGAGGGTCTGGCCGCCCGGCACGCGGCGGGGCGCGTCACCCCCGAGGGGCTGGAGGAGTTGCGCGCCCTCCTGCGGCGGATGGAGGAACACTCCCGCGCAGGCGACCTGCTCGCCTCCTCCGACGTGAACAGCCAGCTCCACCGCCGCATCGTGGAGCTGGCCGCGCTGCCCATCGTCGCCCGCCTGATCGACGGCCTGCACGCGCAGAACGTCCGCCACCAGTTCCGCACGGTGCTCGCGCCGGGCCGGGCCGCGCAGTCCCTACAGGAGCACCGCGCCATCGTGGACGCGCTGGCGACGGGGGACGGCGACACGGCGGAGGCGGCCATGCGGCAGCACCTCGCGCACGTGGTGGAGACGCTGCGCTCCCTGCAAAAGCCGCGCTAATCCCCCGCCATACCGTCCTGGATTGGATGAAGGGCCGAACTCAGCCCGAACACTGTAGACAATCTCGTCGACAGATTGGAGGACCCATGACCGCCACCACCCATCCCACCCCCAGCCGCGAGGCGCTCGACCTCACGCGGGGCGCGTTCGATCTGCACGTTCACATCGACCCGGACGTGATTCCGCGCCGGGTGACGGACCTCGACCTCGCCCCGCGTTTTCTGGAACGTGGTCTGCGCGGCTTCGTCCTCAAGTCGCACTACACCTCCACCGCCGAACGTGCTTCCGTGGTGCGGGCCGCCGTGCCCGGCATCGAGGCGCTGGGGTCGCTGACGCTGAACAGCGCCGTCGGTGGCCTGAACCCGCTCGCCGTGGAAATCGCCGCCCGTGAGGGGGCGCGCATCATCTGGCTCCCCACCGTGGACGCCGAGAACGAGGCACACGAACACGCGGCCCGTCCCGCCGGGGCGAAGCTGCCGCTGTGGGCGAAGTTGCAGGAGGACCTGCGCGCCCGTGGGCTGCCCGTGCCCAGCGTGCCCGTGCTGGATGAGGGGGGCAGAGTTAAAGAGGCTCTGCGTCAGGTCCTCCAGGTCATCGCCTCTCACGGTCTCGTCCTCGCCACCGGGCACCTCTCGCGGGGCGAGATTTTCAAGGTCGTTCAGGCCGCCCACGAGGAGGGGGTGGAACATATCGTCGTCACCCACCCGGACTACCCGACCCAGAACCTCAGCGCCGAGGATCAGGTGGAACTCGCCCGGCGGGGGGCGTGGATGGAACGTTGCGCCGCCCCGTCGTACAGCGGCAAGGTGCGCTGGGAACGGCTGTTCGAGGCGACGCGCGCCGTGGGGCCGGAACGGACCATCTTCTCCACCGACTTCGGGCAGCCCGCGAATCCACCCGTGGAGGACGGCCTGCCGATCATGGTGGACCAGTTCCTCGCGGCGGGGTTCGGGGCCGACGACCTGCACCGCATGACGGTGACGAACAGCGTTTCACTCGCGGGCGTGGCGGTGAACGCGTGACCCGGCTGCTCGTGGTCAGCGCCCACGCCGCCGACTTCGTGTGGCGGGCGGGGGGTGCTATCGCGTCCGTGACGGCAGCGGGCGGCACGGCGCATGTCGTGGCCCTCTCCTACGGGGAGCGTGGCGAGTCCGGCGAGCTGTGGAAGGACCCCGGCCAGACCGAGGAGAACGTCAAGCGCATCCGGCACGAGGAGGCCAGCCGCGCCGCCGCGCACCTCGGCGCGACCTTCGAGGGCTTCGACCTCGGCGACTACCCGCTCGTCATCGACGACGCCGCGATCAGCCGCCTGGTGGACGCCCTGACCTCCTTCGCGCCGGATGTGCTGCTCACGCACGCGGAAAAGGACCCCTTCAACCCCGATCACCCGGTCGCCTACGTCGCCACCGAGCGGGCGCGGCAACTGGCGAGCGGGGCGGGCGTGGCGAGCGCGTTCAAGACGATCAGGCCGCCCCAATTCCTGCTGTTCGAGCCGCACCAGCCGGAGTTGTGCGGCTTCGTGCCGACCACCTTCCTCGATATCACTCCCGTCTTCGCGCAGAAGGAGGCGGCGATGGCCGAGATGGGGGCGCAGGGCTATCTCAAGACGTACTACACCGAGCGGGCGGGACACCGCGCCAACCACGCCCGGCGCATCAGCGGCAGGAGCGAGATCAAGCAGGCCGAGGCGTTCATGCGGGTGATGCCGCAGGTAATCCAATCATGGTGAGGCCGCAGGACTTCCTCCCCTTCGGCGTCTCCACCGTGTACGAGGCGTCAGGCCGTCAGGGGCTGGTGGACACCGAACTCCATCAGATCATTCCCGGCAGCCGCGTGTGCGGTCCGGCCCGCACGGTCCTCTGCGCGCAGGGCGACAACCTGATGGTCCACGCGGCGATGGCCGCCGTGAGGCCGGGCGAGGTGCTGGTCCTCGTGATGCCAGAAGAGGAACCCGTCGCGCTCGTCGGCGACCTGCTCGCCACCCAGGCGAAGGTGCGTGGGGCCGCCGGAATGCTGATCGGCGCGGCGGTGCGGGACGTGGAGACGTTGCGCGAGATAGGATTGCCGATCTGGTCGCGCTTTATCCGCTCACGTGGGGCAAAACGCACGGACACCGGAACGCTGAACGTCCCCGTTCAACTCGGCGGAACGACCATTCGCAACGGCGACCTCGTGCTGATGGATGCCGACGGCGCAGTGGTCATCCCGCAAGATCGCGTGGAGGACGTACTCAGCGCCTCCCGGCAGCGTGAGCAGAAGGAGGCCACCAACCGCGAGAAGTTCGAGTCCGGCGTGCTGTCCATCGACCTGTACGGGCTGCGCGAGGGGCTGGCCCCCCTGCTCGTGGAGGGCTGAGCGTGGACCTGCGGCGGGTGACGCTGCTGGGATTGGGCGAGGCGGGGAGTGAGATGGCCCGCGACCTCCTCGCGGCGGGCGTGGGGGTGCGGGCCTACGACCCCGACCCGAGCAGACAGGTGGACGGCGTGACCCTCGCCGGGGACGAGGCGGACGCGGTGGGCGACTCACAGATCGTCCTCAGCGTGAACTGGTCGCGGGTGTCGCTGGACGTGGCCCGCCGGGTGCGGTCCGCCTTGCAAGCCGGGCAGGTCTACGCCGAGTTGAACACCTCCTCACCTGACAAGAAACGGGCGGTCGCAGACGTACTCGGCCCGGACGCTCTCGTCGTGGACGCCGCCCTGATGAGTCCGGTGCCGGGGAAGGGCATCCGCACGCCCATGCTGGTGTCCGGCCCCGGCTCGGCCCGCTTCGCCGAACTCCTGCGCCCCCTGAATGGCCCCGTCACGGTGCTGGACGGCCCGGTGGGGCTGGCGGCCTCGCGCAAGCTGGCCCGCAGCGTGTTCTTCAAGGGGCTGGCGGCGGCGGTCGGGGAAGCTCTCGAAGCGGCGGCCCGGATGGGTCCCGAGGCGGAAGCTGCCCTGCGCGCGGACATCACCCAAACGTTGATCGAAGCGGACGCAAGCTACGGCAACAGGTCGGGCGTCCCCAGCGCGTCGTGGAGCAGCCCGGCCAAGATCGCCAATCTGGTGAGCTACGTGCGGACGCAGTGCGACGGCCTGGACGGGGCCGAGGACGGCATCATCGGGGATGTGCGGGCCTGCAACGCGCGGGTGACGGTCCAGACGGTCAAGGCCGCCCTGCGCTGCCCGGACGGGGCCGATACGGGCGACACCTGCTTTTCCGACGCGCAGCTCACGGCGATCGAGAAGATCGGCTCGCCCGTGCAGTTCAGCTTCGCGTTCGCCGGGGGCAGCACCACGTATCCGAGGTGGCCGATCCTGGAGGGCGGGACCTTCCTCTCCAACCACCTGGGGCGGACCAACACGGCGGACCCGGCCAAGACGCCCTTCGTCGCCGACGGTACGGCCTTTCAGTACTTCCCCGGCAAGGGCGACGTGACGGGCTTCATCACGCGGGACCTGAGCTACGACCCGCTGGCCTTCGACCCGTCCGCGTGGGTAACGCGCCTTCAGCAGGTGTCGGGCTGGACGGACGCGGTGAGCCTCGACTACAGCCGCTTCACGGACCACGGCGGCAAGCTGCTGCTCACGCACGGCACCATCGACGACTCCATCACCCCGCACAACACTGTCATGTACTGGGACCGGCTCGTGGCGGCGAACGGTCGGGCGGCGGTGGACCGGTTCGCGCGCTTCTACCTGATTCCCGGCAAGGGTCACGGCCAGGGCCTCTTCCACGCCAAAGTCGATCTGCTCTCCGCGCTGGAGGCCTGGGTCGAGCGCGGCGTCGCCCCGCAAAACCTCGTCGCGGTGGACGGCAACACGGGCGAGGCGACCGCCGCCACCAATGGCCGCACCCGCCCGCTGTGCGAGTACGGCAGCTTCCCGAAGTACACCGGCGCGGCCAGCCCGACGCAGGCCCAGGCAAACGACGCGGCCAACTTCACCTGCACGGCGTACTGACGCACAGATCAGTCTCCCCCGGTCTCCCCTTTCGCTCGCCCGGTTCGAGTGGGGGGAGACCCTTTTGTTGCCGCCGGATCAGACGCGGGTATGGGTAAAGGCTCACTTAAGGGGATGGTCGTATAGGGCGCGATGTCGGGCGGGCGGGAGTGGAAGAATAGCGGCGAACAACCGTTCAACAGTGGGACCTGTCCCGGCGGCCCATCCATCTTCTTGGCGGGTGGCTGGAGGAGGTTTCAGACGACCGACCGGACGCAGAAGTCCGGCCCGGTCCCAGGGAGACGCTATGAAGAAAGTGGTGTTGGCGCTGACCGTTGGTCTGGCTGGAAGTGCTTCCGCAGCAAACCTGACGATGTGGACCTCGTTCGAGGCGGCGGGCGAGATTGCCTGGGTCAAGGCGCAGGCCGCGCAGTTCGAGAAGAAGACGGGGCACAAGGTGACGGTGGTGAGCGTGCCGTTCGCGCAGACGCAGGACAAGTTCATCCAGAGCGCGCCGAAGGGGCAGGGGCCGGACCTGATCGCCACCGAACCCCACGACCGCCTGGGGCGGTATGCGGCGTCGGGCGTGATCGAGCCGCTGGATAAGTACGTCACGTCCAGGTCCGACTACGACCGGACGGCCCTGGGGGCGTTTACCTACAAGGGCAAGCTGTTCGGGCTGCCGCTGAATGCGGAGGCCGTGGCGCTGATCTACAACAAGAAGCTGGTGCCCCAGGCACCGACGACGTGGGCGGCCTTCCTCAAGGCCGCGCAGGCCAATACCGGCAGTGGGAAGTTCGGCTACCTGACGGACATCAGCGAACCCTACAAGAGCTACGGCTTTGTCAGCGCGTATGGCGGGTACGTGTTCAAGAACGATGGCGGCACGCTGAACACGGGGGACGTGGGGCTGGACAACACGGGGACGGCGAAGGCGCTGGGGTTCCTGAACGATCTGCGCTACAAGTACAACCTCGTGCCGGAGGGCGTGAGTCAGGACGCGGCCAAGAGTGCCTTCGTGGACGGACGCGCGGCGATGCTCTACACCGGCCCGTGGGACATGGGCGACATCAAGAAGGCGGGCATCGACTACGGGATCGCCAACTTTCCGACGCCCCCCGGCGCGACCGGGAAGTGGAGTCCATTCGTGGGGGTGCGGGCGGTGCTGGTGAACGCCTACAGCAAGAACAAGCCGGTGGCGGTGCAGCTCGCGCGGCAGTTGACGAGTCCCGAGGCGCAGCTGGCCTACAACAAGGCGGGCGGGGCGATTCCGGCGAGCCTCTCGGCGCGGGCGCGGCTGAAGAGTGACCCGGTGGTGGCGGGCTTCGGGCGGGCGATCAGCGCGGGCACGGCGATGCCGAACATCTCGGAGATGGGGGCGGTCTGGGGGCCGTGGGCGGCGGCGACGGCCCAGGCGGTGCAGAAGCCCGGCCCGAACTACGCGGGACTGCTCCAGAAGGCCGTCAGCGAGATCGAGTCCAACATCAAGTGACCGGGACCTGAGGCTGGGGGCGGCGGACCGGGAAGGGCTGTTCCTGTCCGCCGCCCTCGTTTCGGGGGGGGCGGGTCGAACGGCCAAACCGTCAAACCGTCAAACCGTCCCCCTCCTTCGACCATTCGACCGTTCGACCTTTCAATCTGCGAAGGAGCCGCCCCGGATGACCGTGACCCTGCCCCAACGTTCCTCCCGCTCCACGACCCCGCCCGACGGCACACGCGGCGTCCTCATTGCGGTGTTCGTGTTGATGCTGCTGCTCGGCGGTGCCGCGTTGCTCGGGTGGCTGCTGTCCAGCCTCACGGCGCGCGTGGTGCCGGGGGCACCGCCCTACATGATCCTGGTGTACACGCTCGCGGCGCTGGTGGTGGGGATGCCGCTGGTGGCCCGCGCGGTGCCGTGGATCACCAACTGGTTCTACCTGTTTCCGGCGCTGGTGTTTCTGGCGGCCTTCACGGTGCTGCCGGTCGTGCTGACGGTGAACTACGCCTTCACGAATTACAGCGGTGAGAACAGCGGCAACCCCGACTCGGGGGTGCGGACGGAGGCGAGCCTGAGTGCGGACCGCCTCAGGGTGACGCTGGCCGAGACGCCGGAGGCCACGTCGGTGCGAGACTACCTGCGCTGCCGCGCGGCGACGTGCGCGGGGGATACCATCGTGCTGTTCGACGAGACGGCCTCGACGCCCGTGCAGGCGCGGATCGCGGGCGTGCAGGGGAACGTGGTGACGCTCGCGGCCCCGGTGGCGGCGGGCCTGGAGGTGGCGAACGCGACCCGGCTCAACCGCTACGGGTACGTGGGGCTGGCGAACTTCCAGGAGATTCTTTCCAAGGCGAGCACGGCGCTCCTGCCCGTCTTCGTCTGGACGGTGGTGTTCGCCTTTTCGACGGTGGTGCTCAACGCGGTGGCGGGGCTGATTCTGGGCATCCTGCTGTACAACAAGCGGCTCAAGGGGCGCAACGTCTACCGGACGCTGCTCTTCTTGCCGTGGGCGATTCCGACCGTGATCAGCGTGCAGATGTGGGTGGCGCTGTTCAACCAGCAGTTCGGGATCGTGAACAAGACGCTGGGGCTGCTGGGACTGACGGCGGTGCCGTGGCTGGGCGATCCGCTGTGGGCCAAGATCAGCGTGCTGCTGGTCAACCTGTGGCTGGGCTTTCCGTACATGATGACGGCGACCATCTCGGCGCTGGCGACGATCAACGAGGACCTGTACGAGGCGGCGAGCATCGACGGGGCGAGCCGCTGGCAGCAGGTGACGAACATCACGCTGCCGCTGCTGAGAACGTCGTTCACGCCGATCCTGCTCTCGGCGTTCGCGTTCAACTTCAACAACTTCGGGATCATCTACCTGCTGACCCAGGGCGGCCCGGCGCAGGAGGGCCGCGAGAGCACCGCGCAGAGCACCGACATCCTGCTGTCCTGGGGCTACAACACGGCCTTCGCCTCGTCAGGTGGGCAGAACTACGCGCTGGCGAGTGCGATTGCCCTCATCATCTTCTTCCTGACGCTGGCGATCTCGGTGGTGAACTTCCGCGCCGCAGGTGTGTTCAAGGAGGCCCGCAAGTGACGGCGACCCCGACTCCGAATCCGACCCCCGGCACCGGCCCTGGCCGCGCCTCCGCCTCTTCCCTGCCGCCCGGCGGGTACGTCCATCAGGAACCGAGTGCGCTCAGAAAGGCGCTGCCGTGGCTTGTCGCCGCCGCCGTCGTGATCGGCCTCGTCGTGCTGGGGTACTTTCTGGCACGAAATATGGCGGGGCGGCCCCGGAGCTTCACGATCTACTTCGTGGAGGGGGGCTGGCGCAGCTTCCTGCTGTTCCTGCTCGCGGCGAGCGGGCTGCTGGCGCTCACCAGCCTGATCGGGCAGCGGGTCGGAATCGCCCGGACGGGGAGGAAGATCAGCTACGCGGCGGTGCTGGGCGACCAGCTCACGCACCTGTTCCTCATGCTGGTCGTGCTGGTGGCGATCTACCCGATCTTCTACGTGCTGCTGGCGGCGTTCGATCCGCGCAACAGCCTGTTCGCCTTTCCCAACTTCAGCGACCCCAACATCTTCTACCGCACCGGGCTGCTGCCCGACCTGGGCGTGCTGAGCCTGGAGAACTTCCGGCGGCTGTTCGACGGGGTGGTCATTCCGGGGTGGCAACTCGTGCTGTTCGTGATCGGCGGGGCGGCGCTGGCCGCGCTGCTGCTGATCACGCTGGCGGGGCGGCTCGGGCGCGACGAGACTTCCGTCGCCCGGAGCCGCGCCTGGGTGATGCGCGTGCTCGTCGTTGCGCTGGCCGTGCTGGTGGTCTTCATGACTCCCGCGCAATTCACCGGACAGGGCAACGAGAGCAAGTTCATCCTCTCGGTGCGCAATACCATGCTGGTGTCGGGCATCACGGGGGTGCTGGCGATCCTGCTCTCGACCACGGCGGGGTACGCGATGGCCCGGCTGCGCTTTCCGGGCCGCTTCCAGACGCTGCTGTTCTTCATCTTCATCCAGATGTTCCCGGTGTTCCTGGCGCTGGTGGCCGTCTATACCCTGCTGGTGGCGCTGGGCCTGACGAATACCTTCACCGGCCTGATCCTGGCGTACTCGGGCGGGGCTATCGCCTTCAACACCTGGATTTTCAAGGGGTACGTCGAATCGCTGCCCGAGTCGCTGGAGGAGGCGGCGATGGTGGACGGGGCGACCCGCTGGCAGACTTTCCTGCGGGTGGTGTTGCCGCTGTCGGGCGGGATTCTGGTATTCATCTTCCTCAACCAGTTCATCGGCACGTACGCGGAGTTCATCCTGGCGAACGTGCTGCTGACCGGCGTGGAGAAGTGGACGGTGGGGGTGATGCTCCTGAGCTTCACCAGCGCGCAGTTCGCGACCAAGTGGGGCATCTTCGCCGCCGCCGCGACGCTGGGGGCGCTGCCGATCATCGCGCTGTTCTACGGGTTCCAGGGGTACTTCGTGGGCGGGACGGTCTCGGGGGGGGTCAAGGAGTAAGGGGTGAGGGGTTGGGTTCTAGGGATGAGGGGGTGCGGGGCTTTCGGGTCGCCGCACCTCTTCTTTTGGTCATGCTGGCGGCTGGACGCTGGTCGCTGGCCGCCGTCCCAGCCATCCCCCGTAGCCCACCATCAGCGCGGCGAGGAGCAGGGCGGGCAGGTCGCCGTATCGGACGTAGGGGGTCTGTCCGGTCAGCAGTCGGGGGCGGGCGTGGAGGACGCCTTCTCCCCGGCTGAGGGTCTGGACCGGACGGCCCAGGTCGTCCACGGTGGCGGCGACGCCCTCGTTGACGCTGCGGACGACCCAGCGGCGGGTCTCGATGGCGCGGACGCGGCCCATCTGGAAGTGCTGGGTGACACCCCAGCCGTCGTACCAGCCGTCGTTGGAGACGTTGACGAGGAGGTGCGCGCCCTTCTGCGTGAGTTGACGGGCGACCCACGGAAACACGCTGTCGTAGCAGACGTAGGCCCCGTAGGAGACACCGTTCAGGGTCAGGGGGGTGAGGGTGGGGGCGGGGGTCAGGCCGCCGAGGTTGAACCCGAGGACGCCCTCGATCAACCGGTAAACGGGACGCAGGGTGCCGTACAGCGGGAAATACTCGCCGAAGGGGACGAGCCGGGCCTTCTCGTTGCGGGCGGTGATCTGGCCGCCCGCGGCGACGCTCACGACCGAGTTGCGCCGGGGTTGCTCCCCGTAGGGGGTGCCGACGCCGGTGAGGCCGGGGGCGGGGAACTCGGGCAGGCGGGGGCGATTGCCGGGGGCCGTCACCGCCGTCTCGCTCCAGACCACGAGTTCGCCGGGCCGCCGCGCCGCGCTGAGAGCGCGCTGCACGTCCAGTTGCTGGGCGGGGCTGAGCTGGCGGGTGGCCCGCCCGAACGAATCGAACTCGGTTCTCAGCACGAGCAGGGGTTGAACGGGGCCGCTCCCCGGCACCCGCGTCACCCCGTAGGCGAGGGCGGCGACCCACAGGGCGGAGAGGAGGACGAGGGGGGACCGTCTCCCCCACCAGAAGGAGACGAGGGCGGCGGCGGTGGCGGCGATGAGGACGCTGCCGAGGAGCACCCCGCCGAGGTCGGCGATCTGGATGGCGGGGGTGGGGAGCAGGGTGTACCCCAGCGTCGGCCACGGAAAGGCGAGCGGGCCGAGAAAGCGCAGCCATTCCAGCACGACCCACCCGCCCGCGATGGCCCACACCCGCGCCTCCCGCGTGCGGACGAGCCGGGCGGCGAGGAGGGCCATGACGGCGAGAAAGGCCCCCTCCAGCGCGAAGAGGGCGAACGCGAGCACGCCGAGCACGGGCGTTCCGAAGAGCTTGGCGAGGAAGGCGGTGAGCCACCACAGGTGAACGGCGCTGTAGGCCGCGCCCGCCCACCACATCCGGGCGGCGACCCCGCGCGAGGAGGCGGCCCCCGTGACGTGGACGAGCAGCAGCGCGAGCGGGACGTACGAGAGGAAGCTCCACGGCAGCGGCAGCCCACAGGCGGCGAGGAGCGCCCCCAGGGCGAGGGAGACGGGGACGGGGGGGAGGGGCGGCACCGGGCCATGATAGGGAGCTTGTGACCCGTGGCGAAGGCCTCGACACGCCACGGGCCACGGGCCACAAGCGACGAGCCACCCCTCCCCCCTTCGCCCCGGTCCCGCGCGGGGGCCGTGCTCCGGGCCGATGCTCTAGGATGGGGCCACCTTGCGACTGGCCTTCTTGAGTGACCTTCACGGCAACATCCACGCGCTGACGGCGGTGAAACGCTTTCTGGCGGAGCACTCGGTCCACGAGGTCATCGTGGTGGGAGACCTCGTGGGCTACGGGGCCTCGCCGGGGCCAGTCATTGACCTCGTGGGGCGCGAGGGCTGGACCGCCGGGCTGGGCAGCAGCGACATGCGCGTCGCCCTCGAACTCGGCGAGCGGACCGGGCGCGGCGGGGTGGCCGAGCAGGTGCTGAACTGGACGCGCCGGGTGCTCTCGCCCGAGCAGCTCGACTTCCTGCGGAGACTGCCGTCGGGGGGCCGCCTCAAGACCCCGGTGGGCCGGGTGCGGTATTTCCACGGCGCGCCCCACGATCCCGCCGGTCGGCTCGACCTGATGGCCCCCGAGCGCGAGCTGGAGGCGCTCGCCGAGGGCCTGAACGCGCGGGTCCTCGTGGTGGGCGGCTCACACGTGCCCTTCGTGCGGGTGATCGGGGAGACGACCTTCGTGGACCCCGGCAGCGTGGGCCTGAGCCTCAACCACGAGCCGGGGGCGGACGTGGCCCTCGTGGACTGCGCGGGCCGCCGCCCGGTGGTCAGCCTCCACAAGGTGCCCTACGACTTCGCGTCGTCGGCCTTCGACATCATGGCGTGGAACCTGCCGCCCGTGATCGCGGACGTGATCCGGACGGGGCGGATGGGGTGAGGGTCCGAAGGGCTAAAGGTCGAACCGTCTAACCGAACCGCCGTGGGGCCGTCAGACGGTTCGACTGTTGGACGGTTTGACGCCCGCCTCAGGCGGGAACTCCCCCCCACGCCTCCTCGAACCGCTCTGCCAGCCCGCGTTCGCCGAGCAGGCTCTCCAGGGCGCGCATCAGGGCGTGGTAGGGGGCGAAGTGGGCGGCCTCGCCCATCAGGCCCAAGCGCCAGATCACGCCCGCCGTGGGGCCGAGGCCGCCCGTGACGCTGATCTCGCGCCGCCGCAGGGCCGTGCGGATGCCCGCGTCGTCGAAGCCGGGGGGCAGTCTCAGGGCGAGGACGGTGGGTAAGCGGGCGGCGGGGTCCCGGACGTAGTGGGAGAAGCCCAGGGGCGCGAGCGTGTCCACGACGGCCCGCCCGAGGCGGCGGACGCGGGCCTGCCGGGTCTCCAGCCCCTCTTCCAGCGCGGCCCCGAGGGCGGCGTGGAAGGCGTAGTGGAGGTTGACGGGGACCGTGTGGTGGTAGGTGTGCCGGGTCCAGTAGTCGCGCAGGCCCTCGAAGTCGCAGTACCACAGCGGGGTCGGGGAGCGGCGGGCGCTGAAGCGCGCGAAGGCCCGTTCGCTGATGGCGACGGGGGCGAGGCCGGGGGGGGCCGAGAGGCACTTCTGCGCGCCCGTGTAGGCGTAGTCCACCCCCCACGCGGCCATGTGGAACGGCTCCATCCCGGCAGTCGTCACCGCGTCCACCGTGAGCAGCGCCCCGCTGCGGCGCACCAGCCGGGCAATCTCGGGCACCGGGTTCAGGACCCCCGTGCTCGTCTCCCCGTGGACGACGGCGACCATGCTCACGCCACCCAGGTGCGCGGCCACGTCCGCCGGATTGATCGCCTCCCCGAGTGGGGCCGTCACCAGCCGCACCCGCGCCCCGTAGCGGGCGGCCATCTCCGCCATGCGCCGTCCGAACGAGCCGTTCGCGCACACGAGCACCTCGTCCCCCGCCTCGACGAGATTGGCGAAACCCGCCTCCATCCCCAGGCTCCCGGTCCCGGCCAGCAGCGCCGTGAACGCCTCCGGCTCGGTGCCGTACATCACCCGCAGGTCCGCCTGAATCTCCCGGTTCAACGCGAAGACCTCGGGGTCCATATGCCCCAGCATTCCCCGCATCAGCGCCCGCTGCGCCCGTGGGTGGATCGGCGTCGGTCCGGGCGTCAGGAGAATGTGGTCGTTGTGCATGTCCTCGAACATGCGGGGAGTGTAGTGCCTGGGGCCGGAGACGGCAACTCGGTTGCTTATATCCTCTTTTTCCATCCCTTTTAAGCAACGCAATTGCGCTTTCGGGGCGAGTGACGCCTCATCCCTCATCCCTGTCTCCCAGGAACTCCAGCGTCGCCCGTGCCACCGCCTCCGGATGCGAGTCCGTGAGGGCGTGGGTGCCGCCCTCGATGCGGCGGATCGTGGCGTGGGGAATGCTGTGGCGGATGGCGCGGACGGTCCAGGAGCGGACCACGGGGTCGGCGGTGCCGTCGAGGAGGAGGGTGGGGACGCGGATGCGGGAGAGCAGGGGGCCGGTCTCGTGGCCGCTCTGGTCGCGGGCGAGGCGGAGCATCCGGGTGGGGCCGCAGCGGGCGTAGGCGGCGAGGCCGGGCAGCAGGAGGCCGGGGCGCTCGCGCGGAAGGTCCCGCAGCAGCCGCAGGAACTGCCCGGCGACGCTGGGATTCTCGGGGATGCCGGTGGGGGCGCAGGCGATGAGAGCCGGGGAGAGGCCGGGGTGCCGGGCGGTGAGGTCGAAGATGATCTCTGCGCCGAGGGAGTGCCCGAAGAGGGGGACACCGTGCAGGTCCGCCGCGTCCAGCCACGCGGCGAGGTGGTCGGCGAGGTCGGCGAGGGTGGCGGGGCCGTGCGGGGGGGCCGCGCTGTGGCCGTGGCCGGGGGGGTCGTACAGGTAGACGGTGCGCTCGCGGGCGAGTTCGCGGGCGACGCGGGCATACATCCACGAGGCGCAGCCCAGGCCGGGGACGAGGACGACCGCCGGCCCCTCGCCGTGGACGCGGGCGTGGGTCCGCAGGCCGCGCACACGGGTGAAGTGCGAGCGGGCGCTCAAGCCCCGGCGCTCCGGTCCGCCGCCTCGTCCCCACGCTCGGCCTCCGCGAGGAAATCGAGGACGAGGGCGTTGAAGCGTTCGGGGGCGTCCACCATGACGACGTGCCCGGCGCGGGGCAGTTCCTCGTAGCGGGCACCGGGGATGGCCGCCGCGAGCATCCGGCCAATGCGGGCGGGCACGAGGGCGTCGCGCGCCCCCCAGATCACGAGCGTCCGCGCGGTGAGGGTGGGGAGCAGGTCGCCCACATGGTCCCCGAGGAGGTCGGTGGTGCTTCGCCACACGTTGAGCGGCCCGGCGCGCACGGCGTCGGCGAACACGCGCGGCATGAAGGTGAGGCGGCCCGTGACGGCGGCCCTGGGCAGCTTCAGCGCGACCCGGTAGATGTTGCCGGTCAGCAGGCCGCTCGCGCATGCGAGGACGAGGTGGCGCACCCGGCCAGGTCGCAGGGCCGCCACGTGGGTGCAGATATGCCCGCCCATCGAGTGCCCGATCAGGGTCGCGCGCTCCATCCCGAGGTCGTCCATCCAGTCGGCGATCAGGGCCGCCGCCCCCCGCACCCCGAGCGCCCGCTGGCGGTAGGCCCGGCCATAGCCGACGAGATCGACGACGTAGACCCGGTGTGAAATGGCGAGGGCGGGCACGTTGCGCCGCCACCAGCGCCCCGACCCGCTCAGCCCGTGGACGAGGATGATCGGGTCGCCCTCGCCCGTGACGTGGTAGGAGAGGCGGGCACCCCCGGCCCGGTAGGTCTGCGCTCGCACGGGGGGGAGCATAGCGTGTGGGGGGCTGGGAGTCGGACGGTCTGAGGCTCTGAGGGTCTAACCGTCGAACGGTCGAAAGGTCGAGGGCGGGGGTTGGTGCAGTTCGACGGTGAGACGGTTGCTTGGCTGGCAGGAGAGGAAAACCTCCAAATCTTGTATTAATCCAGATGTCCCGCGTCCGCCATCCGCACCAGCTCCCAGCGTTCGCCGTGGCGTCCCAGTTCGGTGAGGGCGGCGTTGGGGTGGGCGAAGCGGCGTTCCTTCCAGGCGTCAGCGGCGTCGACGCCGAGGAGGGTGGCGAGGACGGCGGAGAGGGCACCGCCGTGGGAGACGACGACCGGGGTCTCCGTCGCGGGCAGGCCGTGGAGGGCGCGGCGGAAGCGGGTGCCGACCTGCTCCAGAGTCTCGCCGCCGGGGAAGCCGAAGCCGCCTTCCCCCTGCCGCAGCTCGTGGGCGTGGGTGAGGAGGTGCTCGTAGGGACGGCCCTCCCAGTCGCCGGGGTGAATCTCGTGGACGCCCTCCAGCACGGCGACGGGCACGCCGAGGGCGTCGGCGACGGCCTGCGCGGTCTGCCGGGCGCGGAGGTAGGGGCTGGCGTAGACACGCGGGTCGGGCAGCCCCAGGGTGGCGAGGTGGGCGGCGAGGCGGCGGGCCTGGGTCTCCCCCACCGGGTCGAGGGGATCGTCGGCCCCGGACGGGCCGCGCAGGAGGCGGGCGACGTTCGAGGCGGTCTGGCCGTGGCGGACGAGGAAGAGGCGGGGAACGGGCATGGCGGTCAGCCTAACGTGGGCGGGCGTTGCCCGTTCCTGGCGACTGGCGACTGGAAGCTGGCGACCCTCCCCCCCGCGTGACCGATCATCCGGTGGACCCCCTTCCAGCGCCCTATCCTGGGGCGTGCATTTCGACGATCTGCCCGTGTTGCCAGCCAGTCCCGGCGTGTACATCTTCCGCAAGGGGGGGACGCCGATCTATATCGGCAAGGCGGTCAACCTCAGATCACGGGTGGGGCAGCACTTCAAGGCGGGGGGCAAGAGCGGCAAGTTCACGGCGCTCGCCGACGCGCTGGAGTTCATCACGGCCAGGAACGAGGTCGAGGCCCTCGTGCTAGAGGCCAACCTCATCAAGCAGCACCGCCCGCATTACAACGTGCTGCTCAAGGACGACAAGCACTACCCGTTCCTCAAGCTGACGAACGAGGAGTACCCGATGCTGGTGGTGACGCGGCGGGTGGTGCAGGACGGGGCGAGCTACTACGGCCCGTACCCGGACGCCTCGGCGGTGCGGCGGGTGAAGCATCTCGTGGACACGATGTTTCCGCTTCGGAAGAACTCGGGGCTGCCCCTTCAGAAAAAGCCTCGCCCCTGCCTGAACTACCACATGGGCCGCTGCCTGGGGCCGTGCATCGACGCCGCCGACGCGGGGGAGTACCGCCGGGTGGTGGACGACGTGAAGGCGCTGCTGGAGGGGCGGGCCGCCCACGTCGTCGCCCGGCTGAAGGAGGACATGCGGGTGGCGGCGCGGGCGCAGGATTTCGAGCAGGCGGCCCGCGTGCGCGACCGGGTGGGGGCGGTGGAGAAGTTGTTCGGGACCGAGCAGCACGCCTACGTCTCGGACGAGACGGACCTCGATTTCCTGGGGGTGGCGCAGGCGGGCGAGTACGCGATGGTGCAGCTCTTCCGCATGCGCGGCGGGCGGGTGGTGGGCCGCGACAAGCGCTTCCTGACGAACGCGGAGGGGGGCGGGGACGCGGGCGAGATCGTGGAGGCGTTCGTGCAGGACTACTACACCCAGGCGACGCACGTGCCGGGGCTGATCCTGCTGCCCGCCGAGTTCGGGGCCGCGCCGGTGTGGGGCGAGTTCCTGAGCGAGCGGGCGGGTCGGCGGGTCGAGATGCGGACGCCCAAGCGCGGGGACAAGGCCGACCTCGTGGAGATGGCGCAGCGCAACGCCTCGGTGGGGCTGGAGTCCGAACTCGCCCTGCTGGAGCGGCGGGGCGACCATCCCGGCCTGGACGCCCTGCGCGAGGTGCTGGCGCTGCCGGAGCGGCCCTGGCGCATCGAGGGGTACGACAACTCCAACCTCTTCGGCACGAATATCGTCTCCGGGATGGTGGTCTTCGAGGGGGGGCGGGCGCGGCGGGGCGAGCATCGGCGCTTCAAGGTGAAGGGGCTGGAGCAGCCCGACGACTACGCGGCGATGCGGCAGACGATCACGCGGCGCTTCACGGGCAGTCTGTCGGACAAGCTGCCGCTGCCGGACCTCGTGCTGATCGACGGGGGGCGGGGGCAGGTGAACGCGGCCCTCGACGCGCTGCGCGAGGCGAACATCCACGTTCCGGTGGTCGGCCTCGCCAAGCGCGAGGAGCGGATCATCCTGCCGGGGCGGTATGGGGCGCAGTGGTGGCTGGAGGCGGGGACGGAGGTGGGCGTGGACCGCGAGTTGCTGCTTCCGCACACGCACCCGGCCCTGCGCGTCCTGATCGGCGTGCGGGACGAGGTTCACCACCACGCCGTGAGTTACCACCGCAAGCTGCGCGGTCAGGACATGCTGCGGAGCGTCTTCGACGACCTGCCGGGCATCGGGCAGAAGCGGCGGGACGCGCTGCTGGAGCACTTCACCTCGCTGGAGGACCTCGCCTCGGCCCCGGTGGAGCACATCGCGCGGGTGCCGGGAATGAACCTGCGGGCCGCGCAGAGCGTGAAGGACTTCCTGGCGAGCCGGGCGGGGAACGCGGCCCCGGTGTGAGGGCCGGTCTTTGCAAGAGCTGTCTCGTCCGCATCCTCGCCGTCCAACTGCGTCTCACCGTCCACGGTCGAACCGTCGAACGGACCCAGCCGCCCTCTCCTTCGACCGTTCGACCGTCAGACGGTGAGACAGAAACAGAACTCGCCCCCTCCAGACTCAGAGGGGGCGTTGCTGCGGGTTGAGTGCGGTCGCAGTCATGCGGGCTTGGGGCGCAGGAGGGCGAGGAGGTTGGGGCGGGGCTTGGCGTCGCTTCGGGCAGGTCGGGCGGCGCGGGCCTCACGGTCGCGCTGGGCCTCAGCGTGCAGGGCCTGGAGGCGGTCGCAGGCGAGAGCGTGGTTCAGGTGAGCATTCATCGTGTCTTTCCTCCCCGTCGGTCCGCTCGCTCCTCTGGGTGAGGCTGGCTTCCCGGCTGCCCGTATGGTGCCTCTCCCCTGCCCTGGCGGGCATCGGCGGGGTGGCGCAGGGCGGGTGCGCCGAATGGCTCAGTGCCCACCGCTCAGGCCCGCTGGACCCCGCTACAGTGGACGGGATGCGCCGCGACCTGCCCGCCCTGCTCGCCCGCAACTGGACGCAGGTGGCCCTGCTCGTGCTGGGGGTGCTGACCCCGCTCGTGCTGCTCGCCTTTCTCACGGACGACGTGTTTGTACGGGGCGGCTTCGCGTGGGACCGCACGGTGCTGGCGTGGTACGCCGAACACCGCACGCCGGGGCGGACGCGGGCGGCGGAAGTTCTGGCCGTGCTGGGGGGCCTGGGGGTGCTGCCGCTGGTGACGGCGGCCCTCGCGCTGGGGCTGGCGCGGTTCGGGGCGCGGGCGCACGCGTGGTTCCTCGCGGGGGCGGTGGGGGGTGCGACGGGGCTGAACGTCCTCGCCAAGCTGATCTTCCAGCGGCCCCGCCCGGAGGAGGTGGGGGCCGTCCTCACCGTGCCGGGCTACTCGTTTCCCAGCGGGCACGCGATGAGCAACATGGCCTTCGGCTTCGCGCTCGTCCTCGTGTTCTGGCGCTCGCGGGGCGGGTGGCCGCTCGTCCTCGTGGGGGGTGGGTGGGCGCTCGCGGTGGGGCTGAGCCGCAACTACCTCGGCGTTCACTACCCGACCGACGTGCTGGCGGGATTCGCGGCGTCGGTGGCGTGGGTGGCGGGGCTGTACCTCATCCTGGGGCGGCGGTGGCGGGCGCTGCGGGGGTCGCCGAGGATGCGTAGAGAAAGGGATGACTGAGGGAACTGGGCCAGAGGTGCGAAGAGGTCCCTCTCCCCTCTACCTCCTCCACTTTTGTATTAATTAGAGTCGTCTTCCCCCGCTTGGGGCGGGCAGGCCCCTCAGTCCGCCGCGACCGGCTCCCCCAGCCCGAAGGCGGCGTGGACGGCGCGGGTGGCACCCTCGACCTGGGCATCCTCGACGGCGACACTGATGTTCAGCTCGCTCGATCCCTGGCTGATCATGAGGATGTTGACATCGTTTTGCGCGAGTGCCCCGAAGAGCCGGGCGGCGACGCCCTTCTGGCCGCGCATTCCGGCACCGACGATGGCGAGGACGGCGACGCCGGGCTGTTCGTCGACCTGCAACTCTCCTGTGACGGAGGCCCGCAGGGCGGCGAGGGTGCGGGCCGCGTAGACGCTCTGGACGGCGAGGGAGACGTTGCTCATGGAGGAGGACTGGGAGACCATCAGAAGGGTGATGTTCTCGCGGGCGATGGCGTCAAATAAGCTGGCGACGACCTCCGGCACGCCGAGGGCACCCGCCCCGGTGACGTTGATGATGCTGACCCCCCGGATGGCGGTGACGGCCTTGACGGGGTGCGCGGCGTCGTCGCGGGCGTCCTCCTGCACGAGGGTGCCGGGGAAGTCGGGGTCGGCGGCGCTCTTGACGCGCAGGGGGATGCCGCTCTCACGCAGGGGCGTGACCGCGAGGGGGTGGAGGACCTTCGCGCCGAAGTAGGCGAGTTCCATCACCTCGCCGTAGCTCAGGACCTCGATGTTGCGGGCATCCTTCACGACGCGGGGGTCGGCGCTCATCACGCCGTCCACGTCCTTCCAGGCCCACACCTCGCCCGCGTGCAGGGCCTTGCCCACGATGGTCGCCGTGAAGTCGGTGCCGCCGCGCCCCAGGGTGGTGATGGCCCCGCTTTCGGTCTCGCCCATGAAGCCCGCGACGACCGGGGTGACGCCTGCGCTGAGCAGCCCGCCGAGGCGGTCGGCCACCCGCTCATAGCTGCCGGGGAGGGGCCGGGCGTTGCCGAAGTGCGCGTCGGTGACGATGCCCGCCTGCCCGCCGCTGAGATGGTGGGCGCGCACCCCCTGTCCGGTGAGGGCGAGGGACATCAGGGGCGCGCTGAGGCGCTCGCCGAAGGCCACGATCAGGTCGCGGCTTCTGGGGGTGAGTTCGCGCAGGAGGTAGACGCCGTAGATCGCCTGGCGCAGGGTCTCGTGGAGTTCGCGGATTTCGCGCACGGGGCCGGAGTCGGGGGCCGCGCCGAGTTCCTGGGCCGCCGTGAAGTGGCGGGTTCGCATGGCGGCGATCTCGTCGTTGGCGGCGGCGATGTCCCCGGACTGGGCGGCGTCGGCGAGGCGGAGCAGGCTATTGGTCACGCCCGCCATCGCGGAGACGACGACGACGACGCGCACGCCCTCGCGGATGGAACGCGCCGCCAGGGACGCGCTGTGGCGGATCGCGTTCGCGTCCCCCATGTTGGTGCCGCCGAACTTCATCACGAGAAGCGAGTGCGCCATATGGAGGGCATGATACGGCCCACCCCACGGGGACGCGGGCGGGCGTCTGGGCAGGGTGGAGCTTGTCACCACCAGGGTACGCACAGGAGGTCCGCGAACGGGCATACGGTGGGGCCGTGACCTGGAATCCTGACGTGTACCACCACCGGGAGGCGCGGAGTGCGCCCGCCCGCGACCTGCTGGCGATGCTTCCTGACCTCTCCTTCCGTGACGTGGTGGACCTCGGGTGTGGCACGGGGGAACACACGCTCACGCTCGCGGGGCGGTTTCCGGGGGCGCGGGTGCTGGGGCTGGACAGCAGCGCGGAGATGCTGGCGCGGGCGGAGGGGCACACGGCACCGAACCTGCGCTTCGAGCGGGGGGACATCCAGGGGCTGCGGGGGGACTTTGACCTGATCTTCTCGAACGCGGCCCTCCAGTGGCTGCCGGACCACCCGGCGCTGCTCGCCCGGCTGTGGGCGCGGCTGCGGCCCGGCGGGGTGCTGGCGGTCCAGGTGCCCGCCAACCACGACCACGACAGCCACCGCCTCCTCACCGAGACGGCGCGGGAGTTCGCCCCCGAGCTGGAGGGCTTCACCCGCTTCGGCACGGCGCACGGATACTCGCCCGTCCTGACCCCGGCGGAGTATGCCGAGACGCTGGACGGGTTGGGCGCGGTGGAGGTCACGGCGCTGAGCCGGGTCTACCCGGTCGTGCTGGCGGGGGCGGAGGGATTGCTCGACTGGACGCGCGGCACGGCGCTCGTGCCCTACCTCACGCGGCTGGGGGCAGAAGACGGCGAGCGGTTCGTGGCGGCGTACCTGGCGCGGCTGCGGGCGCGGTGGCCGGGCGGGCGGGTGTACTACGCCTTCACGCGGGTGCTGTTCACGGCGGGGAAACCGGGGTAAGGGGTCGCCAGTTGCCAGTGACCAGTTGCCAGTGACCAGTCGCCAGGGAAGGACCGTTCGTTCCTGATTCGGACTTCGGGTGGAGGGGCGCGGGGCGGGGATCAGAACAGGCCGACTCTCCCCTTCCCGTCCTTCCCGGCGGAGGCGGGGCACCCGGTGGGGAAAGACCGGGGCCGTATACTCCCTGTTCATGACGGGGACGCCGACGCCACAGAAGATCGCTGTGCTGTGCCACGCGGGGGCCGGGGGGTCCGGGGTGGTGGCGACCGAACTCGGGCTGCTCGTCGCGCAATCGGGGCGCGAGGTCCATTTCGTGGGGTCCGCCGTGCCCTTCCGGCTGGCGGGGCAGCGGGGGGCGAGCCGTCCCTTCTACCATCAGGTCAGCGCCTTCGCCTACGCGCTGTTCGACCAGCCCTTCCCGGAACTGGCGATAGCGAACACATTGACGGAGGTGATTCTGGAGCACGGGGTGGACCTCACCCACGCGCACTACGCGATTCCGCACGCGACCGCCGCCCTGCACGCGCAGGCGATCACGCGCCGGGGCCGGGTGATGACGACCCTGCACGGGACGGACGTGACGCTCGTGGGGGCCGAACCCGCCTTTCGGCACACGACCCGGCACGCCATCGAGCGCAGCGACCACGTGACGGCGGTGTCGCACTTCCTCGCGGAGCAGACACGCGAGGTCTTCGGGGTGGAGCGTGAGATCGAGGTGATCCACAACTTCGTGGACGCGGACCGCTTCGTGCGGGTGGCGGACCCGGAGGTGCGCGCCCGCTTCGCCGACCCGGACGAGGCCCTCATCGTCCACGTGAGCAATTTCCGCCCGGTGAAGCGGGTGGAGGACGTGGTGCGGGTCTTCGCGCGGGTGGTGAGCGAGTTGCCCGCCCGGCTGCTGATGATCGGCGACGGCCCGGAGCGGCCCCGCGCCTTCGAGCTGGCCGCACAGCTCGGCGTGAGCGGGCGCACGCACTTCCTGGGGTCCTTTCCCGACGTGCAGACGGTGCTGGGCCTCAGCGACCTCTTCCTGCTGCCGAGTTCCAACGAGAGTTTCGGCCTCGCCGCGCTGGAGGCGATGAGCTGCGAGGTCCCGGTCGTCGCGGCCCGCGCGGGCGGCGTCCCCGAGGTCGTCGAAGACGGCGTGACGGGCTTTCTCGCGCCGCTGGGGGACGTGGACGCGATGGCGGACGCCGCGCTGCGGATTCTGCGCGACCCGGCCCTCGCCCGCGCGCTGGGGGCGGCGGGGCGGCATGCGGCCCTGACGCGCTTCCACCCCGACCGGATCGTGCCGCGCTACCTGGACGCCTACGCGCGCACGGTGGCGGGGGCGTCGGCTTAAGGCGGAGCAGGTCGTCACCTCGGCACCCCCACCCCCGTTCCTGTCCAGTTGGTCATAACCGTTTGACATTGAAGCTTTATGAGGCCGTCACAGGGAAATGTGACAAATTTCTCATCGCCTCCCCTTAAGGTTGAGCTTGAAGCCTTCCGGGGCCACGCGGTCTGCTCAGGCCGCCCCTGGGAGACCGACCCGGCAGCGGAACAACCGTCCTGCCCCCGCCTGGGGCACGTCCTGTGTGACGTGTCTCCTTCGCTCATGCAGGAGTAATTCCATGCCCCGAGACCCACGCCCGCTCTTCCTTGCCTCCGCCCTGCTCACGACGGGACTGTTGCTGTCGGCCTGCTCGACGGAGACGTCCCCTGTGACGGGTGCCACCCCCGTCGAGACCGAGGGTGCGACCGCCCCCGATCCGAACCTCCTGACCGTAACGGCGGACGGGCGGCGACTGCACTACGCGGACGGACGACCCTTTCTGTACTGGGCGGATACGGGCTGGGAGATGTTCCACCGCCTGAACCGCGACGACGCCCGCCAGTATCTCCAGACCCGCGCCGCCCAGGGCTTTACCGTGATCCAGGCCGTGGCGCTCGCGGAGGAGAAGGGACTCACCGTCCATAATCCCCAGGGCGACCTGCCCCTCGTCGGCAAGGACCCTGCCCGCCCCGCCGTCACGCCGGGAAGCGACCCGGCCAGCGCCGAGGAGTACGACTACTGGGACCACATGGACTTCATGGTCGATCAGGCCGCCTCGCTGGGGCTGACGGTCGCCCTGCTGCCGAGTTGGGGCAAATGGGTGGATAACGTGACCACGCTGGGCGACGAACCCATCTTCACGCCCGACTCGGCGCGGAGCTACGGGCGCTTCCTGGGCGAGCGGTACCGGGACAGGCCGGTGATCTGGATGCTGGGCGGGGACCGCCACCCCGGCGGCGGGGAGGTGCAGGCCATCTGGCGGGCGATGGCGGAGGGCATCGAGCAGGGCGTGGGGGGGCGCGACCGAGCGCTGATCACCTATCACACGGGCGGATACAAGTCCTCCGCCGAGTATTTCCACAACGAACCCTGGCTCGACTTCAACGTCTGGCACACCGGGCACTGCCGGGGTGAACAGGCGGCCACCCGGATGCTGGCGGACTCCCGGCTGACCCTCCCCAAGCCGGTCATCAACGTGGAGCCGATGTACGAGGGGCACCCGGTCTGCCACCAGGCCCAGGACGGGGAGGGAGACGAGGTGGACGTGCGGAACGTTGCGTACTGGAGCGTCTTCGCGGGCGGGGCGGGCCACACCTACGGGCACCGCAAGGTCTACGGCTTCGACGTGTATGACGGTGACAAAGCGTGGCTGAGGCTCCTGGACACGTCGGCGGTGCGGCAGTTGGGACATCTCAAGACGCTGCTGGAGTCGCGCCCCGCCGAGGACCGGGGACCCGATGAGACGCTGGTCGCGGGCAGCTTCGTCGGGGACCGGCCCGTGGTGACGCTGCGTGGCCCCGACTACGTGTGGGTCTACCTGCCGGACGGCGGCCCGGTGACGGTCGCGCTCGGGCGGGCACGGGGCGCTCAGGTGCGGGCCTCGTGGTTCGACCCCCGCACGGCCCAGAAGGTCGAGATCGGCACCTTCGCCAACACGGGCGAGCGAACCTTCACCGCCTCCTCAACGGGGCGTGGCAACGACTGGGTGCTTCTTCTGGAGGCCAGCCCCTGACCCCAGGTCACACTTCCCAGCGCCGCCTTTAACCTTCCCGACCCTCCCGACGGCACCCGGCGGGAACAATCGGGGTGGAGGCCCCCCATGAACCAGAACCGCGACAACCCGCAGGACGACCGCCGCGCCCTCGCCCGCCGCATGGAGCCGCAGCTTCGGCGCTCGATTCAGCACGGAATGGGGGCGTGCGCGGGATCGACGGGGCCGACGTAGGCACCGTGGAGCGGGTGGAGGGTGCCTATGTCAAGGTGAGGGCGGACGGCAGCCTGCGCTGGATCGCCGAGGACCAGATCATGCGCGTGGACCAGTACGTCCACCTGGAGGTGGGCGCGGACGAGATCGCGGCGGCGTGGGTGGACGAGGACCCGAACGCCGGGGAGCACAGTGACCTGCACGGGCGGCACGAGCGCAGTGACGTGAAGGGCGAGCACCGGCACCTGGCGCACGGGGAGCGCAACGAGCGGCAGTAGGCGGGGGGTGCGGGGGAACGACGCCCACTCGTCCGGGGCGGAGCGCGAAAGGCTTGTCGCCGCCCCGCGAGTCGTCCGGGTGAAGCGAGCGGCGAGAACAGGGGGGGGTGGGGTCCCCCAGCCGTTGCCGCGCGCTGACGACGGGGCATTGCCCTAACTGATCCGCGTCACCAGCGTCCCGACGCCCTCCACCTCCACCTCCACGGTGTCGCCCCTGTGCAGCGGGCCGACGCCCTCCGGGGTGCCCGTGAGCACCACGTCGCCCGGCTCCAGCGTCACGTAGCGGGTGAGGTAGGTCAGAATCTGCACCACGTCGAAGATCATGTGGCTCGTGCGGCCATCCTGCCGGGTCTCGCCGTTCACGCGGGTCACGACGCGCAGGTCGGTGGGGGTCAGGTCGGTCTCGATCCACGGGCCGAGGGGGCAGAAGCGGTCGGCGGCCTTCGCGCGGAACCATTGCAGGTCGGTCTTCTGGAGGTCGCGGGCGGTGAGGTCGAGGGCGCAGGTGTAGCCCAGAACAGCTTCAAGGGCCTCGTCGGGCCTGAGATTGCGGGCGCGCCGCCCGATCACGAGCGCGAGTTCGCCCTCGAAGTGGAAACTCTCCGTCCATTCGGGAGAGGGCACGGTGCCACCCGGCTCGGCGAGCGCGTTCGGCCCCTTGAGGAAGATGCCGGGTTCCTTCGGCAGCCCGCCCGTGTCGTTGCCGAGTTCCCGGATGTGGTTGACGTAGTTGCGGCCCACGCACACGATTTTGGTCGGCTCGGCGGGGGCGAGGAGGGCGGCCCCCTCCAGCGGGACGGTCTCCCCCGTCCGCTCCCCGCTCAATCCGCGCGTGAGGTGAACGGTGTCCCCCTCGATCTGGCCCCAGCGGGCCGCTCCCTCATACTCCAGCCTGGCAAGACGCATGGGGGGAGGATATACGCTGGGGCACGTGCCCACCCTGTCTCAGCTCCGCGAACTCCAAGCCATCGCCCAGGCGGGCCTGACCTACACCCGCGACCCCTACGACCGAGACCGCTTCGAGCGGCTGCTCGCGCTGACGGCGGAGCTGCTGGCGGAGGGCACCGGGCAGACGGCGGGCGAGGTTCATGGCCTGCTGCGGGTGGAGGCGGGCTACCTCACCCCGAAAGTGGACGTGCGGGCCGTGGTGCTGAACGAGGCGGGCGAGGTGCTGCTGACGCGGGAGCGGGTGGACGGCCTGTGGAGCCTGCCCGGCGGCTGGGCCGACCCCGGCGGGAGTCCGCGTGAGATGGCCGTGCGCGAGGTGCGCGAGGAGACGGGGCGAACGGTGCGGGCCGGACGCCTTCTTGCCCTCCTCGACAAGGGCAGACACGCGCACCCGCCCGACCTGTGGGCCGTCTACAAGGTGTTCGTGGCGTGCGAGTTGCTGGAGGACGTGGGCGAACACCCGCACAACACTGAGACCCTCGACAGCAGGTGGTTCCCCGTGGACGCGCTGCCACCGCTGAGCCTCGGGCGCAACCTGCCGGAACAGGTGCGGCGGATGGTGGAGCTGGCGCGGCACCCGGAGCTGGGCGTGGACGTGGATTAGGGGGCGGGCGGTGAGCCGCTGACCGGGCAACCTCACGGCCCCATCCTGACCCCGCCCCATGCTCTACATTGACCGCATGATCGCCTACAGTGAGGTGAGCGCCTTCACCGACACGCCGGGGCAGGGCAACCGGGCGGGCGTCGTGCTGGACGCGGGGGGCCTGAGCGAGCGGGAGATGCAGGCCCTCGCCGCCTTTCTGGAAGCGCCCGAGACAGTGTTCGTCACGCGGATGGGGGGCGGCGCGGTGCGGGTGCGCTACTTCACGCCCACGCAGGAGATCGAGTTCTGCGGCCACGCGACGGTCGCGCTGGGGCTGACGCTCGCGCAGGCGGGGCACTGGACGGGCGGGCGGCTGGTGCTGGAGACGCTGGTGGGCCGCATTCCGCTCACCCTCGACGCGGAGGCGGGCGTGCCGACGCGGGTGTGGATGGAGCAGCGGCGGCTGGAGACGCGGACGGTCGGGCGGGACGTGCGGGGTGAACTCGCCGAGGCGCTCGGCGTGGACGAGCGGATGGTCCACCGGGGGCTGCCGCTGGCCTGCGCGAGTACGGGGCTGTGGAGTGTCTTCGTGCCGCTGCTGGACCCGGTGATTCTCGACGGGCTGGAGCCGGACCTCGCCCGCATCCACCTTCTCAGCGACGCGCTGGGGGTGTGCAGCGTGTACGCCTACGCGCCGATGGGAGTCAACCGCTTCGCCGCGCGGGACTTCGCGCCCGCCGTAGGTATCCCGGAGGACCCGGTGACGGGCAGCGCGGCGGGGGCGCTCCTCGCCCTGCTGGCACGGGAAGGGCGGCTGCCCGTGCGCGGGGAGCGGGCGTGCGGTGTGGTGTACCAGGGCCACGCGCTCGGCACCCCCGGCGAGGTGGAGGTGGAGGTCACGCTGGCCGGGCCGAACACGGTTGCGTGCGTGCGGGTGGGGGGCCGCGCCACCGTGGACCGCGAGGGGTACTGGACACCGGGGCGGTAAAGCGCGTGGTACGGGTGGAGTGGGGCGAGGCGGGCGGATGTCACCTCGCCCCTTTTGCTGACGCCGTGGTGATCGTGGACGTGCTGTCGTTCTGCACCTGCGTGGACGTGGGCGTGGGTCGCGGGGTGGCGGTCCTGCCATTCCGGTGGCGGGATGGGCGGGCGGAGGCGTTCGCGCAGGCACGGGGGGCGCTTCTGGCCGGGAAACGCGGGGAGGACGGCCCCTCGCTCTCCCCTGCCTCGCTGCTCAGCCTCACAACAGGAACGCGGCTGGTGCTGCCCTCGCCGAACGGGGGGGCGCTGTGCGTGCTGGCGGGCGAGGGCACGCGGGCACCCGTCTTCGCCGCATTCCGCAGGCAGGCGGCGGCGGTAGGCGCACATCTGCGGGGGAGATTCGAGCGGGTGCTCGTCGTCCCGGCGGGGGAACGGTGGCCGGACAGCAGCTTGCGCCCCGCCCTTGAGGATGCGCTGGGAGCGGGCGCGGTCGTGGACGCTCTGGACCTCACCGGGTCGCCGGAGGCGGAGGGCGGGCGGGCAACCTTCCGGGCGTTGCGGGACCGTCTCCCCGAAGTTCTGCGAGCTTGCACGTCGGGGCGGGAGTTGCTGGAACGCGGTTTTCCTGGGGATGTGGAGTTGGCCGCCGAGTTGAACGTGAGCGCCGCCGTGCCCCAACTTGTGGACGGGGTGTTCGTGAACGCGGCGGGGTGAGGGAGCACCTGTCCAAGTCCCCGGACGGAACGAGGATGAACGCAGCGTACACTGCCCCGATGCTCGGCTTGATCTGTGTGGACGTGGACGGAACGTTGATCGGGACCGACAACACGGTGCGGGGGGACGTGTGGGCGGCGATGGCGGACGCGCGGGCCAGGGGCGTGCGGATCGCGCTGTGTAGCGGACGGCCCGCCTTCGGGAACGCGCTCGCCTACGCGCGGCGGATGGACCAGGGCGGCTGGCACGCCTTCCAGAACGGGGCGTCCATCCTCAACGTGGGCAGCGGGGAGAGCCTGAGTGAGCCGATGCCGGAGGAACCGCTCGCCCGGCTGCTGGCGCGCTCGGAGGAGACGGGCTGGCTGCTGGAGGTCTACACCGACGACGACTTCGGGATCACCCGGCCCGGCGACCTCTCCCGCCGTCACGCCGAGTTGCTGGGGGTGCCGTACACGGCCAAACGCCCGGAGGCGCTGGTGGGCACCCGCATTCGCGCCCAGTGGGTCGTGCCACACGAGGCGGCGGCGGCGGTCCTGGCCGAGGCCCACGCCGGGCTGGACGTGCATCCGGCGGGCAGCCCGACGATGCCCGACACGCTGTTCATCAGCCTGACGCGCGCCGGGGTCGGCAAGGGGAGCGCCGTGTCGCTGATCGCCGCCCAGTACGGCGTGCCCCTGACGCGCACGATGATGGTGGGCGACGGCCACAACGACGTGACGGCCATGCGCGTGGTCGGTTTCCCCGTGGCGATGGGCAACGCCGACGCCGAGGCGCGGGCCGCCGCCCGTCATCACGTCGCCCATGTGGACGCGGGCGGGCTGGCAGAGGCGGTAGGGCTGGCGCTGACGTTGTAATTCGCGTGCCTCTCCGTCAACCCCGCACGCCACGCGCCAGGCCCCCACGCCAGAACAGGTCGATGCGGAAGGGCCGCGCCGTGACCTCGCCGAACCCCGCCGCCCCCAGCAGCCCGGCCATCTCCGGCACCGTGTAGACCCGCACGAGGTCGCGGTCGTTCAGGGAGACGAGCCGGGTGAAGCCGGGCAGACCGTTCGGCACGTAGTCCTGTAGGGCGAGGGTGCCTCCGGGCCGCAGCACCCGCCGCCACTCGCGCAGGGCCACCGCCGGGTCCCCGAGGTAGTGCAGGACGTTCAGGCAGGTCACGGCGTCCACCGACGCGTCCGGCAGGGCGAGGGCCTCGGCGGGGGAGACGAGGAGCGTCACGCCCCGCCCGGAGAGGGTGCGGGCGGCCACCTCCCGCATTCCCGCGCTGGGTTCGGCCCCGATGAGCCGCGCCTCCGGGAAGCGGTCGCGGGCGAGCGTGAGCAGGGTCCCCGTGCCGCAGCCCACATCCAGCAGCGTGCCCGACCCCAGCGGCGGCAGCGCGTCCAGCACCTCGCGGGCGGTCCGCCGGGCATAGCGGCCCCAGAGGCGGTCATAGCTCGCGGCGAGGCGGTCGTAGGCTCCCATGACGCTGAGGGTAACTTGGGCGGGGGCAAGGGATGAGGGATGGATGATGAGGGGGGTCGTGCGGTGGGGATGGTCACACGCCCCCTCACCCCGGCCCTCTGCTTCGCAGCTCTTCGAGTCACCCACGAGGGGAGAGGGAGCAAAGATGCTTGAGCTTCTGCTCTCCAAAAACCGTCACTCCCGATGACCGACGCTTGCCCGGGAGTAGACGCCCCATGCCACCACCACGCCTTGCCCAGCGCAGCGCCGCTCCCCCTGCCCCCTCTGCTTCGCAGCTTTGCAAGTCTGGGGGAAGGGGGCAAACCGTGGCAAGACGCCCCGCCTATTCCTCCATATCCAACCAAACGAACTACGACCGCCCCGCCTGAGCCGACTACCACGAACCCCACCGCACCCGTCTGTTAGCCTGCGCGGCGTATGGCGACGGTGGCCGAGATGCGCGAACGACTCAGGCGTCCGCTCGCGGCGGAACTCGCCTCGGGCTGCGCGGACCGGGTGGTGGCGGGCGGGGTGGAACGCCTCCTCGCCTCGCCGCTGGCGGGTCCCTTTCCGGTGGTGCGTGAGGCGCTGCGGGGGTACGCGGGGTTGGACGGGGCGGGGCGTGAGGAGGCCCTGAAAGCGGCCCTCGCCGCGTTGAGTGGAGGGGACGACGTGGCGAAGGCTCCCCCCGCCCCCACCCGCAAGGCCGTGCCGACGGCGGCCCCCGGCGAGCGGCTGCCCGTGGACGCCGAGGTCACGCGGCTGGACACCGGGCCGGGCGGGGCGCGCAAGCTGGGGTCGCTGGGCCTGCGAACCCTGCGTGACGTACTGCACGCCTACCCCCACCGCCACGAGGACCGCCGCGCCCTGCCCGACCTCAGTGAGGTCGAGGAGGGGCAGAAGGTGACGGTCGAGGGCCGGGTCGTGGCGAAGTCGCGCCGCACGCCGAAGCCGGGGATGCTCGTCCTCGACGTGACGCTGGAGACCCCGGCGGGTGGGAAGGTGCGGGCGAATTGGTTCAACCAACCGTGGATTGAGCGGCAGCTCAGGGAGGGGGCACGGCTGGTCCTCACGGGCCGGGTCAAGAAGTTCGGGAAAAGCGTGCAGCTCGGCGTCGAGCATCTGGAGACGGTGGAGGATGCGCGGGAGAGCCTCAGCACGGGGCGGATTG
Organism: Deinococcus sp. YIM 134068; assembly: GCF_036543075.1. NCBI lineage: Bacteria > Thermotogati > Deinococcota > Deinococci > Deinococcales > Deinococcaceae > Deinococcus > Deinococcus lichenicola. The sequence goes on along the minus strand of NZ_JAZHPF010000003.1, from coordinate 30,154 downwards.
TCGGTGTCTACGACTCGAAGGACGGAATCAGTCAGGAGTTCCTGCGGCGGGCGGCGTTCCGGGCGCTCCAGGCCGTGCCGCTGGACGACTACCTTCCCGCCCACTGGCGGCAGAAATACGGGCTGACCGACCTCGGGGACGCGCTGTGGGGCATCCATTTCCCGGAGGACGAGGCGCACCTCTCGCGGGCGGACGCGCGGCTGCGCTTCGACGAGTACCTGTTTCTGGAGCTGCGCGTGCTGCTTCAGGGGGAGGACGCCGTGCTGCTGGGCAAACGCTTCCAGGCGACGGGCGAGGACATCCGCCGTTTCGAGACGGCGCTGCCCTTCGAGCTGACGGGGGCGCAGCGGCGGGTGCTGCTGGAGATCACGGACGACATGCGCTCGGAGCGGCAGATGGCGCGGCTCGTGCAGGGCGACGTGGGCAGCGGCAAGACGGCGGTGGCGGCGTGTGCGCTCTACCTCGCCGTGCGCGACGGCTACCAGGGGGCGCTGATGGCCCCGACCGAGATTCTGGCGCGGCAGCACTACGCGAACCTCGTCGGGTATCTGAGCAAGCTCGACGTGCGGGTGGGCCTTCTCATCGGTGCGATGACCCCGAAGCAGAAGCTGGAGATGCAGACCCGTATCGCGGAGGGGGACGTGGACGTGGTGGTGGGCACCCAGGCGCTCATTCAGGAGAACGTTCGCTTCGACAACCTCGGGCTGGCGGTCGTGGACGAGGAACACCGCTTCGGCGTGATGCAGCGGCGGAGATTGTTGGCCGGGCGACCGGACGTGCTCGTGATGAGTGCGACGCCGATTCCGCGCTCCCTCGCCTTGACGGCCTACGGCGACCTTGAACTCTCGATCATCGACGAGTTGCCGCCGGGCCGAACTCCGGTCGAGACGAAGCTCATTCAGGACACGCACCGCCAGCAGGCCTACGGCTTCGTCATGCGGCAGATTCGGGAGGGGCGGCAGGCCTTCGTGGTGACGGCGCTGATCGAGGAGAACGAGAATCTGGAGCTGCTGGCGGCGACGCAACTGGCGGACGACCTCAAGGTGATCCTGCCCGAGGCGCGAATTGACCTCCTCCACGGCAAGATGAGCGCCGCCGAGAAGGAAGACGTGATGGACCGCTTCCGGGCGCGGGAGTTCGACGCGCTCGTGTCCACGACCGTGATCGAGGTCGGCGTGGACGTGCCCAACGCGACGGTCATGGTGATCGAGAACGCAGAGCGGTTCGGTCTGTCGCAACTGCACCAGCTTCGGGGGCGGGTGGGGCGCGGCAGCGCGCAGAGCTACTGCGTGTTGATCGCGGGCGAGCACTCGAAGAAGACCCGCCAGCGCCTCAAGATCATCGAGGGCAGCACCGACGGCTTCGTGATCGCGGAGGCGGACCTCAAGCTGCGCGGTCCCGGCGAGATTCGCGGCACCCGGCAGAGCGGGATTCCCGACCTGCGGCTGGGCGACCTCGCCAGCGACGTGGAGATCATAGAAAAGGCCCGCGAACTCGCCAAGCACATCCTCGCGCACGACCCCCGGCTGGAACATCCGAGGTTGCAATATCTGAAGGGCGAGTTGCAGAACCGGAGTCAAAGCGTGGCGTTCCGCGAGGTGATCTGAGGGGAGCGGTCAGCGGTCAGCCGTCAGCGGTCAGCGGTCAGCCGTCAGCCGGGCATCGGTCCCTTTGTGACGCCTGATGAATGCGGAGGCAAAGCGTCAACTGGTGTTCTCCTGGCACTGGCGACCTCCCCACCCCGGAATGTGACAACTTTGTGACATCTCATCCGTACATTGAACCTATCAGCGCACAACAACACAGGCGGGCCGGGTGAAGCTCGCAGCGCCGGGAGGCTGATTCGAAAGGGTCAGCCTCACCTTTTTTGACACGAGATGAACGCGGGCATTGTCTTCACGCTTGCCGCCCCGTGCGCGGGCCACTCCTATGCTGAGCGGATGACGCGGGGGATGAACGGCAAGACGGTCCTGGTCACGGGCGCGACGAACGGTATCGGGCTGGTGACGGCGCGGGAACTGGCGCGGATGGGGGCACGGGTGACCATCGTGGGACGCAATCCCGAGAAGACGGCGCGGGTGGCCGCCGAGATCGGGGCGGCGGGAACGCTCATCGCCGACCTGTCGGAACTCGCGCAGGTGCGCCGGGCCGCCGCCGAGTTCCGGGAGCGCCAGGAGCGGCTGGACGTGCTCGTGAACAACGCGGGGGCGCTGTACGAGAAGCGGCAGGAGACCCGCGAGGGCCACGAGATGACGTGGGCCTTGAACCACCTCGCGCCCTTCCTGCTGACGCGCGAGCTGCTGCCCCTGCTGCGGAGAACGCCGGGCGCGCGGGTCGTCACCGTCTCCTCGATGGCGCACATGCTGGCGCGTCTGCGCTTCGACGACCCGGAACTTCGGCGCGGGTACGGCGCGTGGCGGGCGTACAACCAGAGCAAGCTGGCGAACGTGCTCTTCGCGCGGGAACTGGCCCGACGCGAGCCGGGAATTCAGAGCAACAGCCTCCACCCCGGCAGGGTCCGCACGGGCTTCGGGCACAACAACAGCGGGGGAAGCAAGCTGTTCTGGCGTGTGTTCGACCTCCTCGCCCTCAGCCCCGAGCGCGGCGCGCGGACGAGCATCCACCTCGCCTCCGATCCGGGAATCACGGTGAGCGGGCGCTACTTCGCCAATGAGCGCGAGGCCCGCCCCTCCCAGCAGGCGCTGGACGACGGGGCGGCGGAGCGGCTGTGGCGGTTGAGCGAGGAGGCGGTGGGCGGGCTGTAACGCCGGGGTGACGGGACGTGGCTAGGGTGGGAGGGTCCAGACCGCTCCTCTTCCCGGCCCCACCGTTCGCGCGGTGAGGGTCGACCCCCTGTGCGAGGTGTGTCATGAAGCGTCCCACCGTTCTGCTGCCCTCCCTCCTGCTGCTCGCCGCGTGTGGGCAGCCCGCCTCCCCCGCCGCCGGGGGGGCCGGAGCTACCCTGACCCCGCAGGCGACGGGGCGCTGGGTCTCCGGCACGTACACGGGCGGCGCGGGCGCGCGGTTCTACCGCCTGTGGGTGCCCGGCGGGTACGACGGCACGGGCGCGCGGCCCCTGATGGTGATGCTGCACGGCTGTGGGCAGGACGGGTATGACTTCGCGGCGGGCACCCGCATGAACGCTCAGGCCGACGCGCGTAACTTCCTCGTGCTGTACCCGGAGCAGGGCACGGCCTACAACGCCTTCGACTGCTGGAACTGGTTTTCCACCGCCAACCAGCGCCGGGGAGTCGGGGAACCCGCCCTGATCGCGGGCATGATCGGGTGGGTAAAGGCCAACTACCGGGTGGACGCCGCCCGCGTCGGTGTGGCCGGGCTGTCGGCGGGCGCGGCGATGGCGAGCATCATGGGCTGCACCTACCCCGACCATATCCGCCGGGTGGCAGCCTTCGCGGGGGTGATGTACGGGGCGGCCACGACCGCCACGGGCGCGACGGACGCGATGCGGAGCGGCAGCCTCTACGACCCGAACGGGCGCGGCACCGCCTGCCACGGCGAGATGGGCGGGGCGCGGCGGGTGGTGCCCACCCTCGTCTTCCACGGCACGGCGGACACGACGGTCAATCCCAGGAACGCGACCCAGATCGTCGCCCAGTGGGCGCAGACGAACGACCTCGCCTATGACGGCGCGGACGACGGCGACGTGGACGCCACGGCGGACGCCAGCGCGACGGGCACGGCTTGCCGGTCCTACACCCGCTCGGATTACCGCAACAGCGCGACGGGCGGCGTCGTGATGCAGCGGTACGTCATCGACGGTCTGGGGCACGCCTGGTCCGGCGGCAGCACGGCGGGGTCGTACAGCGACCCGTGCGGGCCGGACGCCACCGCGCTCACCGTGGGGTTCTTCGGGTTCTGACGGGACGGGTCCTCACCACACGGCGATATGGCCGTCCGCCCGGCTCTCGGTCCCGCCCTCCAGCACGCCGCTCACCGGATCACGGCGGATGATCTGACCCCGACCGAAGGACCCCGCATCCAGCCCGACCCGGACCTCATGGCCGCGTGCGGTGAGGGCGCGGGAGACCTCGGCACTGAGGGCGTGCTCGACCTCCACCGTCCGCCCCGCGTGCCACTGCCAGCGCGGGGCGTCGAGGGCCTGCTGGGGGTCCATCCCGTAGCGCACCATGTTCAGCACGACCTGAAGGTGGCCCTGGGGCTGCATGAAGCCGCCCATGACCCCGAAGGGGCCGACCGGGGTGCCGTCCGCGCGCGACAGGAAGCCGGGGATGATCGTGTGGTACGGGCGCTTGCCGGGCGCGAGGGCGTTGGGGTGGGCGGGGACGAGGCTGAAGTTGTGGCCCCGGTTGTGCAGGGCAATCCCGGTGCCGGGCACGACCACGCCGCTGCCGAAGCCCATGTAGTTGCTCTGGATCAGGCTGACCATGCCCCCCTCCGCGTCGGCGGCGGCGAGGTAGACGGTGCCGCCCGTGCTCGGCGCGCGGGTGGTCGGGTCGTGCGCCGTGTACCCGAGGAGGGCGCGGTGGGCGGCGGTGTTATTGGAGCTGAGCAGGCGCTCCACGTCCACGGGTACATGTCGGGAATCGGCCACGAAAGCGTGGGCGTCCGCAAAGCCCCGTTTCATCGCCTCGATCTGAAGGTGAAGCCCGTCCGGGTCGTCGCGCCGTTCGGGCAGAGGTAGGCCGTCCAATACGTTCAGGGCGATCAGCGCCGCGATGCCCTGCCCGTTGGGTGGAATCTCGTGGACGAGGTGGTCGCCGTACCGGGCGTGGATGGGCGTGACCCACTCGGAGCGGTGGGCGGCGAGGTCGGAGGCGCGCAGGAGGCCCCCGGTCGCGCGGGCGTGGGCGTCCATCCGGTCGGCAAGCTCGCCCTCGTAGAAGGCCGAACCGTGCGTGGCGGCGATGGCCTCCAGCGTGCGGGCGTGGGCCTCACTCCTCCACAGGGCACCGGGAACGGGAGCGAAGCCGTCCGGCGCGAAGACACGGAACCACTCGTCCATGATGGGAAGGTTCAGGCGGCGATAAATCCCGATGGCCCGCGCCCAATTCGTGGCGAGGACGGGCGAGAGGGGGAAGCCGTCCCGCGCATAGGAGACGGCGGGGGCGAGCACCTCCTCGAACGGCAGGCGACCGAGGCGGGCGTGGAGGTCGGCCCAGCCACGCACCGCGCCGGGGACGGTGACGGGCGTCCAACCGTGGCGCGGCATCTCACCTTCCCCCAGCACGTCCAGGGAGAGGGCGGCGGGCGCGGCCCCGCTCGCGTTCAGGCCGTGCAGCTCGCCGCCTGCCCACACGAGGGCGAAGAGGTCCCCGCCGATGCCGTTGCTCGTCGGCTCGACCACCGTGAGGGCGGCGGCGGTGGCGAGGGCGGCGTCCACGGCGTTGCCACCAGCCTGAAGGATGCTCAGCCCCGCCTGCGCCGCGAGGGGCTGCGAGGTCGCCACCATGCCCCGCCGGGCGTACACGGGGCGGCGGACGGTCGGGGTCTCCGGCTGAAAGCTCATGCGCCCGCCAGGAAGAGCCGCCCGACCGCGCGGATGAAGGCGTCGCGGCGCTCCAACACCTCGGAGGTGTACCGCTCGCGCAACAGGCGGTCCTTGAAGTCGGCCACGCTCTCCCCCGCCGGGACAGGCCAGGATTCGAGGGGCGTGCAGGCAATGGTCTGGTCCTCGCCCCAGACCCAGGCCGGGTTGACGGGCAGTCCAGCCCCGGCGGCGGCGAGCGGCCACGTCGCGTCCACCACCATGTCGCCCTGCGGCGCGTGAACGATCAGGTAGTTATGAACGTCCACCACGGGTTCGCTCCCGCTCAGGGCGAGGAGTTCGGGGGCCGCGCCGGGCGGCGGGACGATCTCCTGGGTGCAGGCGATGACGGTGCTTCCCACCCCGTGTTCGGCGAGGAGGGCGGCCAGCAGCTCGTGTTTGGTGCTGCACGTGCCGCGCCACCCTCGCACGATGTCTGCCGGGTCGTGCGTTTCCGCCCGCGCGTAGGGCATGTCGCGCACGAGGGCGAACACCTCCGGCACGTCGGGGAGGGGCGCGTCCGGGTCGCGCAGACCACGGGCGGCGGCCTCCGCGTGCAGCAGGCGGGTCAGGGGGAGGTCGGCGGTCATGGAGGGTAGGGTAGCAGGGGCGGCGGGTGCGTCCCAGTCGCCTATCCCTTCATTCGCCTGCCTCCACAAACCTCAACTTCATCTTGAAGGGCAAAGGTTGAAACGACGCTTCACACACGTCCTTCTATGGATAATTACATCTCCATGTGGAGGTTGTGCTTCTACCCCTCCCCCTTGAACGCTTGAGGTGAGTTGGGAAATAAGCGTGCCGGATGTGCTTTTTGCTCCTTCTCCCCCTGCGGGAGAGGGCTGGGGAGAGGGGTGACGAGCACCGCTCGTCCTCCTGCCAGACGGCAAAAATACTTCCACCGCCCGATCTGCAATTCGCATCAAGCGTCCCCTGGGGGAGGCTGGAAGGGGGTGAGTAGGCCAAGCATCCCCAAAAGCCAAACGGACAACTCGCCGCGGTCGCCCCGGAGGAGGCCACAGGAAAGAGGGCGTCTCTCATCCGTCCCAAGAGCGCCCCCGGTGTTGTTCTTTCCCGACGAGACGATGGGGGGCATGCCCCTCCCGTCCGCCCCTCCCCTAGCGCCGCAACGCCTGTTCCAGATCGTCGGCGGTGATGGAGCGGGCCTGCGCGCCGACGCGCGTGGCGGCGAGTGCCCCGGCGGCGTTGGCGGCGCGGGCGGCCTGGGCGAAGGGCAGGCCGGTCAGGACGGCGTGCGCGAAGGTGGCGGTGAAGGTGTCGCCCGCGCCCGTGGTGTCCACGACCTGCCCCTCGGGCGGCACGGCGTCCACGAGTTCGGTCTCCTCGCGGGACCAGACGATGGACCCCATGCGGCCCACTTTGACGATGACCCGCCGCGCCCCCGCCTCACCGAGCCGGGCGAGCGCCGCGCTGATGCTCGTCGTGCCCGTCAGGGCGAGGAGTTCGTGCTGGTTGAGGGTGAGGTAGTCGGCCCCGATCACGTCCGCCATCAGCCGCGTGCCCGCCCGGTTCACGGCCCCCGTGCCGAGGTCGATGAAGACGGGGACGGGCTTCCTGGCCGCCCGCGCGATTTCGACGGCCTTCAGCGAATACTCGCGCTGCGGCCCCTCGGTGAGGCTGTAGGCGCTCACGATCACGGCGTCGGCACCCTCCACGTCCTTCTTCTTGAGCTTGGCGGGGTCGAGCTGGCGGTTGGCGGCCCCGTCACCGATCATGGCGCGCTGGCCGTCGGGCGTCTGCATGACGGTGATGGTGCTCGTCAGGAGGTCGGGGTCCTGCTGAATGGCCGTCTGGACGACGCCGCTCTCGCGCACGCGGCCCAGGGCGTACTCGGCGAAGGGGTCCTGGCCCACGCGGGCGGCGAGCGTGACCGTGTGGCCGAGCCGCGCCAGGGTCACGGAGATGGTGCCGCCCGCCCCACCGGGTTCCATCGTGGCGCGGGTGGGGGAAACCTCCTGGCCGGGGGCCGGGATGCGGTCGAGGTGGTAGAGATGGTCGACGGTCACGTCACCGATGACGAAAAACTTCACGGAAAAGACCTCCGGGCCGCGTCCGCACGGTCCCATGAATGCCTCCACCCCGAAGCGGCGTAAGGCCCACTTCTACAGTCAGGGGGAGGAGCGTTTGTGACGCGGCCCCTACCGTACCACGCCCAGGCGCGCGGCCAGGGCGTGCAGGTCAGGCAGGGGCACGTCCTCGGCGCGCACGGCGGGCGGCAGGTCCACCCCCGCGAGCGCCGCGTCGATGGCCTCGCCCTCCAGCCCGGCCAGCCGCAGGTTGTTCCGCAGCGTCTTGCGGCGGTGTTGCAGCGCCGTCTCCACGAAGCGCAGGAAGGCGGGGTCGGGCAGCGGGCGGGTGCGGTCGAAGTCCAGCCGCATCACGCTGCTCGTCACGTCGGGCGCGGGGAGAAAGGCCCCCTTCGGCACGTCGCGCACGTGGCGGACGGTGCCGTGCAGGGCGGTTAAGGCACTCAGGAAGCCGTAGTTGTCCTCGCCGGGCCGGGCGGCGAGGCGCTGGCCGACCTCCTTCTGCACGAGGACGGTGGCCGAGAGGACGGCGGGCGCGTGCATGAAGCGGGAGAGGAGGACCCCGGTGATGTAGTACGGCAGGTTGGCGATGACGCGCGTGCCCGTGGCGAGGCTCCCGTAATCGAAGTCCAGCGCGTCGCCCCACACCACGTTCACGTCCAGCCCGGCGAGGGTCTCGGCGAGGACGGGCCTCAATCGCTCGTCCTTTTCCAGCGCGGTGACGTGCGCCCCGCGTGAGGCGACCTCGCGGGTGAGGACGCCGAGGCCGGGGCCGACCTCCAGCACGGGCACGCCGGGGGCCGCCCCGCCCGCGTCGGCGATGGCGCGCAGGATATTGCCGTCCACGAGGAAGTTCTGGCCGAGGCTCTTGGTGGGGCGCAGGCCGTGGCGGTTCAGCAGCTCACGCACGCGGGCGGGCGAGTACAGCGGGGCGGGGGGCGGAGAGGTCGGGGGGTCGGGTGGGGTCACAGGGGTCTCACTCTCCGGGGGCCGGAACAAAGGGCGCGTCAGTATACTCCGCCCATGACGGACGTTTCCCCCCCTCCCGCCGGGGCCGCCGCGCCGCCGGACTGGACGGCCTTCGCCCGCGCGGGGGAGTGGGGCCGGGCCTTGAGCGCCGCGCGGATCGGCACCGCCCCCGCCGAGCTGACCGAGGTGCTGGGGAGCGTCAGCGCCGTGCAGGAGGCGGTGCGTGCCCGGCGTCTCCCGCAGGCGCGGCGGGCGTGGGTGGGGCTGGAGGAGGCGTTGAGGGAGTTGGGCGGTGGGGAACGTGCGCTGCTGACCTCCCTCCTGGGACCGGAGGAGTTAGGCGCGGCGTTGGGCGTCTTGGAAGGACTGGGACGTGGCACGAGCGGGGAGAGCGACCCGGAGGCGTTGCGGGAGCGACTTGCCCCGGCCCTCGCGCATCCGCTGACCAGGGCGGAGGCGCTGAACGCCCTCGGCGTCCTGCACGCGCTCCGGGAGGAGCCGGAGGAGGCCCGCGCCCGCTTCGGGGAGGCGCTGGGGGCCGACGCGGGGCACTACCGCGCGCTGACCAACCTGGGCAACCTGGACTTGGAGGCGGGCCACCCCGCCGAGGCCGAGGCCCGTTACCGCGAGGCGCTGCGGTTCAATCCCGACTTCGACGGGGCGCACCACAACCTCGGGGTGGCGCTGCGGCGGCAGGGACGGGTCCACGAGGCGGTGGGGTCCATCCGCCGCGCCCAGCGCCTGAGCGTGCGGCGCTCGCAGGAGGACACCCGCGCGGAGATGCGCGAGCAGTTCCGCACGAGCGCCCGGTTACGGCTGCTGCGCTGGGTGCTGCTTGCGGTCGCGGCACTCGTCCTCTTCCTCATCCTGCGCGGGACGGGGGGCTGAGGTGAGCGAGTGGGTCCTCTCGCCGGAGGGAGTGCGCGCCGTGGACGCGCGGCTGGAGGCGGCAGGCCTCCTCGACCTGGCGATGGAGGAGGCGGGGCGGGCGGTGGCGGACGCGGTGCATGCGCGCTTTTCAACGGCCCGCGTCCTGCTCCTCGCCGGGGGCGGGGCGAACGGCGGGGACGCGCTTGTGGCCGCGCGGCATCTGGTGGCGCTGGGAAGGACGGTGCGGGTGCTGGCAGTCCCGGCAGGCCACCCACTCACCCGGTCGAATACGGAACGGCTCGCCGCATTCGGGATCGAACCGGGGGAGTTGACCGCGCAGGAGGTCGAACGGGCCGCGCGAGAAGCAGACGTGATCGTGGACGGGCTGCTGGGAACGGGCTTCACGCCGCCGTTGCGTCCGGCATGGGCAGAAGTCGTCCGAGCGGTGAACGCGGCGCGGGAGCGGGGTGCCGCCGTCGTCTCCATCGACCTCCCGAGTGGGCTGGACGCGACGCGGGCGGACGCCCCGGAGGAGAGCGTGCGGGCCGACCTCACGGTGGCCCTCACCGGATACAAGACGGCGCTGCTGTTCGGATCGGCGGCACACCGGGCGGGCGAGGTCGTTCTCACACCGCTGCGCGTGCCTCCCGAATGGGTGCGAGCGGAGGCGCTGGCCGCCCGTCCATCCGATGCCGAGGTCGCCGCGCTCCTCCCCGTGCGCCGCACGGACGCGCACAAGGGCACGGCGGGGCGGGTGTGGGTGATCGGTGGGTCTCCCGGCACGGTGGGGGCGGCGGCGCTGGCGGGGCTGGGTGCACTGCGGGCGGGGGCGGGGCTGGTGACGGTCCACTCGGCGGCGGACGTGCCCCTCGTCACGCCGGAGCTGATGGTGCGGCGGCATGACGACCTCGCGGGGGCGCTGGGTAGGATGCGGGAGCGCCCGGACGCCGTGTGCCTCGGCATGGGACTGGGGCCGGACGCGGAGGCGCTGGCCCGCGTGGTATTGGGGTGGGGCGTGCCGACCGTCCTCGACGCCGACGCGCTCCAGCCGGGGCTGGCGGGAGCCGGGCACGAGGGCTGCGTGTGGACGCCCCACCCCGGCGAGGCCGCCCGGATGCTGGGGGTGGGCACGGGCGCGGTGACGGGGGACCCTCTCGCCGCCGCCCGCGCGCTGCGGGAGCGGTACGGGGGCGCGGTCGTCCTCAAGGGCGGCCCCTCCGTCGTCGCGCACGCGGGCGGGCTGAACGTGGGCCGGGGCGGACATCCGGGCATGGCGAGCGCGGGGATGGGCGACACGCTCTCCGGGGTCGTCGCGGCGCTGCTGGGACAGGGATTGACGGCGGGCGACGCGGCGGTGGCGGGCGTGCGGCTCCACGCGCGGGCGGGGGAACGGGCGGGCGCGCGGCATGGCTACGGCCTCACCGCGACGGACGTGAGCCACGAGTTGGGGGGGGCGTGGCTCGATTTGATGGGGGGAATCACCACACTGTCGCGGGGGGAGTGGTAGCCTCCGGGCACAGATGCAGGGTCTCCTCTCCGACCTGCCCCTCCTGGGGGTGCTCGAACTCATCAACTCGACCCGGCAGACGGGCGTCCTCGACGTGCAATCGGAGGTGCCCTTCACCGTCGCCTTCGTCCACGGGGAGATCGTCGGCGGGGGCATCCTCGACTGGCTGGGGGTGGACGCGATCCAGGCCAGCCCGCTCCTGCCGACGGAGGGCAGCTTCGAGTTCACCCCGCGCGGGGTGACGGGTACGCCCCTGGCCCCCTACGGGCACTTCGCCGCCGACTGGGCGCGCTCTGCGGACGAGTGGGAGCAGGTCTGCGCGGTGATCGGCAGCCCCAGCCGCATCTTTCAGGGAGCGCTGCCGCCCCTGATCGGCCCCGCCGGGCGCAGCGTGCGCGAGGCCGCCGCGCAGTCGGGCCAGACGCTCTTCGCCGTGGCGCAGCAGGTCGCCACCGGACTGGAGGAGGGGCGGGTGGACCCCACCGGGGACTTCGCGTGGTACAGCCTGCGGCTTCAGGCCAATCCCCGCGCCCGCCGCACCACCGTCACGGAGGCGCTCGACGGTCGCCGCAACCTCGGCGAGGTCATCGCCGGGGGGGTGGACGTGCGCGACGTGCGCGAGTACCTCCTGGCGGAGATGCGCGCCGGGCTGAGATTTCCGGGCAGCGGGTGGGTCCTGCGCGACCTCGTGTGGGAGCGGGAGTATCTGTCGTGAGTCGTCAGGAGGAAGTGAAAAAGATCGAGTCCACTGACCACTTCCTACCGACCCACGGGTCTTGCCCTCCCCTCCCCTCCCGGCGTTGAATAGGCCGTGTTCACGATCCGGCCCGCCACCCCCGACGACCGGGCGGCCCTGTACCGCATCTGCCTGGAGACGGCGGACAGCGGGGCGGACGCGACGAACCTCTACCGGGACCCCCTCCTCGTCGGGCATATCTACGCGGGGCCTTACCTGACGTTCGCGCCGGAGTTCACCTTCGTGCTGGAGGACGGCGGCGGGGAGGTGTGCGGCTACGTCCTCGGGGTGGCGGACACGGCGGCCTTCGAGGAGCGGCTGGAGCGGGAGTGGTGGCCGAGGCTCCGGGAACAGGACCGGGATTCCGCCCACCTCCCCGCGCAGGAGCGGACGCCCGACGAGCGGCTGACTCACCTCATCCACCATCCACGACGGGCGGACCCCGCCGTGCTGGCCGCCTTCCCCTCCCACCTCCACATCGACCTGCTGCCGCGCGGACAGGGAGGCGGGCACGGGCGGCGGATGATGAACCGCCTCTTCACCGCGCTCAGGGAGGCGGGGTCGCCGGGCGTCCACCTCGGCGTGGGCACGCGCAACGTCCGCGCCCAGGGCTTCTACCGTCACCTGGGGTTTCGGGAACTGGCGCAGACGAACGGCGGAATCACGATGGGGCTGAGGCTGTAGGGCGTGAGCCTGCTTCGTGAGACGGCGCTGAAGCTCCTCCTGCTCCTCGCGCTGCCCCTCTTCCTCGTGCTGGCGCTGGCCCTGCTGCCCGTGGCGCTGCTGGCGGCGGCGTGGTCGGAGCGCCGACGGCGCTGCCCGAATTGCGGACTGCGCGGCACCCTGCACGACGTGACGCCCCCACGCCCGCCCATGCCCGAGGACGGGAACTGGCGGACGACCCTCATCCCCAGAATCGTCACCACGCGCGTGTGGCGCTGCGAGGTGTGCGGGGCGACGTTCGAGGGAACGGACGGTCAACCGTTGCGGCAGGTGTCTTAGGGTCGCTGGCGGCTGGAAGCTGGCCGCTGGCCGCCCCTCTCCTACCCCAGCCCCCCATGCGGCCTCGGCGTCAGGCCACGCTGCCGCACGAGCCGCCGCACCTCCTGACAGCGGCAGCCCGGCGCGGTGCACAGCAGGAGTTCGGGGTCGCGGGTCAGGGCCGCCACGGTCGCGTCCACGAGGTCGCGCACCCGGTACAGCCGCAGAGTGGAGCCGCCCACCCGCACCGAGCGGGCGTGGACGTGCGGGGCCATCCGCTCGAAGTCCGCCGAACAGTTGGGAAAGGCGGTGGGCCGCACCTCGCCGTCAATGGGGACGTAGCGCGTGAGCAGCGGCATTCCCGCCACGTGCTCGCCGTAGTGGACCGTCGTGTTGCTGCCGAAGTCCACGCCCATCAGGAGGGCGAAGCCGTCCAGATCGTACAGGGCACCAATCGGCGCGTAGGGGCTGGAGAGCGTCTGCACGCCCGTGATCCGCTCCGCCTCCTGCCCCAGCGCGATGAAACTCAGCGTCGGGTGGAAGGAGCGCACCGCCTCCGCCCGCTCCACGAGGTCCTGCGGCACCCGGCCTATGTCCCGGCTCACCCGCAGGTCGCGGCGGTACCGGGCGTGGACGGGCGAGGTCGCGTGCCGCAACAGGGTGCCGTACGTGAAGGCCGGAGCCACCACCGTCGCCGCGCGCCCCGCCAGCGTGTCCACCATCGCCCGCGCCCCGCCCTCCACCTGCCCGAAGGATTTGAGGCTCGCGTGGACGATAGCGTGCTGCGACCCGTCCAGCCCCAGGGCCGCCAGCCCCTCGTCGAGGTCGGCGGGCGTCACGGGCGGCTTGCGCAGCAGGTTCAGCACGGGGAAAGTCTAGCAGCCGTCAGCTTTCAGCGGTCAGCCGTCAGCCACAGAAACAGAGAGCCGCCCACGTTCGGACGGCCCCTCTCTTTGTCCCTGCTGAAAGCTGACGGCTGAGAGCTGACCGCTTTACTTCACGAACAACATCTGCCGGTACGTCGGCAGCGGCCAGTGCTTGTCGGAGACGATCTTTTCGAGCTTGTCGGCGGCCTGCCGGACCTGCCCCATTGCGGGAAGCACGTGGTCGCGGACGTGGTGGGCCTTCTCGTGGATTTCCTCGCCGCCGAGCGCCCTGTTCTGCTCGCGCAGGGTCTGGAGGGCGTCGTACAGCTCGTCGGTGACCCCTGCGACCTCTGCGGTGGTGGCCTCCACGGCCCGGCTGGCGGTTTTCACGGCGGCGAGGTCGCCCAGGTACTCCACGGCGGCGGGCAGGATCATCGTCTGGGCGATGGATTCGGTCGTCTCGCCCTCGATGTTCACCGTCTTGAAGTACACGTCGTACATGATCTCCTGCCGGGCGGCGAGTTCGCGCCCCGACAGCACGCCGAAGCGCTCGAAGAGTCGCGCGTTCTTCTCGTCCGTCAGGTGCTCGATGGCGTCGAGGCTGGTCCGCAGGTTGAGCAGCCCGCGCCCGTGCTCGGCCTCGCGGTGCCACTCCTCGGAGTAGCCGTCGCCGTTGAAGACGATGCGCTGGTGGGCCACGTACGTCTCCTTGACGAGTTCGCCGACCGCCGCGTCGAGTTCGGTGCCGCGCGTGAGCCGTCCCTCGAGGTCCGCCGTGAGTTTTTGCACCGCGTCGGCCACGATGGTATTCAGGACCGTGATGGGCATGGAGATGCTCTGGGAGGACCCCGCCGCCCGGAACTCGAACTTGTTGCCCGTGAAGGCGAAGGGCGAGGTGCGGTTGCGGTCGCCCGCGTGCCGGGGCAGGGGCGGCAGGACGCTCGACCCCAGGCCCAGGAATCCGGCCTCCGGCCCGCGCCCGCCCTGACCGCTCGCCAGCCGCTCGAAGATGTCGGTCAGCTCGCTGCCCAGGAAGATCGAGAGGATCGCGGGCGGGGCCTCGTTCGCGCCGAGGCGGTGGTCGTTGCTGGCCGAGGCGACCGAGATGCGGAGGAGGTCCTGATGCTCGTCCACGGCCTTGATGACCGCCGCGCAGAAGAACAGGAACTGGAGGTTCTCGTGCGGGGTGTCGCCGGGTTCGAGCAGGTTCTCGCCCGCGTTCGTGCCCATGCTCCAGTTGCAGTGCTTGCCCGAGCCATTCACGCCCGCGAAGGGTTTCTCGTGCAGCAGACAGACCAGCCCGTACTTGCGCGCCGTGTTGCGGAGCACCTGCATGGTGAGCTGCTGGTGGTCGGCGGCCACGTTGCTCAGCTCGAAGATCGGGGCGATCTCGAACTGGCCGGGCGCGACCTCGTTGTGGCGGGTCTTGACGGGGATGCCCAGCGCGTAGAGCTGCGTTTCCGCGTCCGTCATGAAGCTCAGCACCCGGTCGGGAATCGCGCCGAAGTAGTGGTCCTCCAGCTCCTGCCCGCGCGGCGGCTGCGCCCCGAAGAGGGTGCGGCCCGTCATCACGAGGTCGGGGCGGCGGTAGAAGTACTCCTCGGCGATCAGGAAGTACTCCTGCTCGGCTCCCAGCGTGCTGCCCACGCGCGTGCCCTCCGACGCGCCGAAGAGGTGCAGCGCGGGCGTGACGGCCTTGTTCAGCGCCTCGACGGAGCGCAGGAGGGGCGTCTTGTTGTCGAGCGCCTCGCCCGTCCACGACGCGAAGACGGTCGGGATGCACAGGGTCGCGCCGTTCGCGTGCCGGATGATGAAGGCGGGGCTACTCGGGTCCCACGCCGTGTAGCCGCGCGCCTCGAAGGTCGCCCGCAGGCCGCCCGACGGGAACGACGAGGCGTCCGGCTCGGCCTGGATCAGCTCCTTGCCGCTGAAGGTGGCGATGGCGAGGCCGTCCCCGTTCGGCGACACGAACGAGTCGTGCTTCTCGGCGGTCGAGCCGGTCAGCGGCTGGAACCAGTGGGTGTAGTGGGTCGCGCCCTTCTCCATCGCCCAGTTCTTCATCGCCAGCGCCACGGTGTCGGCGATGCCGGGATCGAGCGTCTCGCCGCGCTCCAGCGTGGCCTGGAGGCTCTTGTACACCGGCTTGCTCAGGCGGGTCTTGATCTGCTCGAGCGTCAGCACGTCCCGCGCGAACAGCTCGTCCACGACCTGCGCGGGGGTCAGGGGCAGGGTGGCGTCGACGCGCCAGTTGCGGGCGGCGGAAATCACATCGAAATCGTGGTTCATGGTTCCTCTCCCTGTGGTCGGCCTCGTCCGGGGCACGGCACGGCGGCATCCCTTTCCGTCCCCTTGACGATCTCCACCCGACTCTAGGCCGGAGTATAGGAGTCTGAGAAAAGTAGGGTCAACGCGGGGCTGGACAAGTTGCAGGTGGGATAGGGGGCAGGGCGGGTTCCGCGAACTGGCTCTGCACTTTGACCACGGCATCCTGGCCGGATGTCCGCTGGAAGGTAGACAACTTGCGCGGGGCCGCCCCCCCGTGTCACGACCGGCCCGGAGGTGGTGCTTGCGTCCGGGCGCGCGAGTCAGTACGGTCAACCCAAACATGACCCCTGCCACCTCCAATCCACCGGGCGGCCCCGCGCGGACGCCGCCGGACATCCTCGCCACGCTGGGCAACGAGAACGTCAAGTTCCTGCGCCTGCAATTCACCGACATCCTGGGGACGACGAAGAACGTGGAGGTGCCCGCCTCGCAGTTCGAGAAGGCGCTGGCGGGCGACGTGACCTTCGACGGCAGCGCGGTGGAGGGCTTCACCCGCGTCGAGGAGAGCGACATGCTCCTCGCGCCCGACCTCTCGACCTTCCTGATCTACCCGCAGTTCTCGCGAGAGGAGGGCGAGCGGGGCCGGGTCGCGCGGCTGATCTGTGACGTGACCCTGCCTGACAGGACGCCCTTCGAGGGGGACCCGCGCGTGGTGCTCAAGCGGCAGATCGGGCGGGCGCGGGACCTCGGCTTCGAGATGTTCGTGGGGACCGAGCCGGAGTTCTTCCTGTTCGAGCGGGGGGCGGATGGCCGGGGCAGCACGGTCACGCACGACAAGGCTGGGTACTTCGACCTCGCGCCCGTGGACAAGGGCGAGCGCATCCGCCGGGAAATCGCCAACAAGCTCGTGCAGATGGGCTTCGAGATCGAGGCGTCGCACCACGAGGTCGCGCCGGGGCAGCACGAGATCGACTTCCGCTACGCGCCCGCGCTGGAGACCGCCGACCGCATCGCCACCTTCAAGTTCGTGGTCAAGCGGGTGGCGCTGGAGTACGGCCTGCTCGCCTCCTTCCTCCCCAAGCCCATCGCGGGCGTCAGCGGCTCGGGGATGCACTGCCACCTCAGCCTCTTCCGGGGCAGGCAGAACGCCTTCGCGGACCCGGCGGGCGAGTACGGCCTGTCGGACACCGCGCGGCACTTCATCGCCGGGCTGCTGGAGCACGCGGGCGGCATGGCGGCGATCACCAACCCGCTCGTGAACTCCTACAAGCGGCTGGTGCCCGGCTACGAGGCCCCGGTGAACGTCGCGTGGAGCACGAGCAACCGCTCGGCCCTGATCCGCATTCCCGCCAAGCGCGGCAACGCCACCCGCGCGGAGATGCGGATGCCCGACCCCTCGTGCAACCCCTACCTCGCGCTCGCGGCCATGCTCGCGGCGGGGCTGGACGGCATCCGCGAGGGGATGGAGCCGCCGCCCGCCATCCAGCGCAACATCTTCCGCATGACGGTGCGCGAGAAGAGACACCACCGCATCCGCGAGTTGCCCTCCGACCTGCGCGAGGCCGTGGACGAACTCGCCAAAGACCCCGTGATCGCCGGGGCGCTGGGCGACCACGTGCTCGACCACTTCGTCGCCGCCAAGCGGGCCGAGTGGCGCGAGTATTCCTCCGCCGTCCACGCCTGGGAGCTGGAGCGGTATCTGGACTTGATCTGAGGAGGAGGCTGGCCCCCGCCCAGACGGCTAGACGGGAGGCGGCGGGCCAGGACGAAAATTGCCAACCTGCCCCCTGGACAGCAATTCAGTTTCCTCATCCGGGGATGGAATCTCTTCCGCCCTCCCATACTCACATGAGTCTCGCATTGACACCGCGTAAAGGCGTCCCTAGAATTGGGACAATTTCCACAGCACCCCACCCGGAGGACCCATGAAGAAAACCGCCCTGAGCCTTTCCCTCCTCACCGCCCTCGCCCTGGGAAGCGCGAGCGCCCAGACGACGGTCAAGATCGCCACGCTGTCGCCCCTCTCGGGCGGGCAGAGCGACCTGGGCACCCAGATTCGCAACGGCGCGCAGGTGGCCCTCAACGAGTACAAGGCGCAGTTCCAGAAGCTCGGCATGAACCTGCAACTCGTCGCGTACGACGACCAGGCCGACCCGGCGACCGGCACGTCGCAGGCGCGCAAGATCGCGTCGGACCGCTCGATCCTCGCGGTGGTGGGCACGCTGAACTCGGGCGTGGCGATTCCCTCCTCGCAGGCGCTCGTGGCGAGCCGCGTGGCGATGGTCAGCCCGGCGAACACGGCCAATCAGGTGACTGACCGGGGCCTGAGCAACATGAACCGCATCGTGGCGCGTGACGACGCGCAAGGTCCGGCGGGCGCGAACTTCATCCGCACCAACCTCAAGGCCAAGAAGGTCTACGTCCTGAACGACAAGACCGCCTACGGGGAGGGGCTGGCGCTGGAAGTCGAGAAGGCGCTGAAGGCGGGGGGCGTGCAGGTCGTGGGCAACGAGGGCACGGAAGAGAAGAGCGACTTCTCCTCCATCGTCGCCAAGATTCGCCTCCAGCGGCCCGACGCGATCTACTTCGGCGGCATCTACAACCAGGTGGGCGTGTTCATCAAGCAGCTGCGCGAGGCGGGCGTGACCGCGCCGGTCGTCGGCGGCGACGGGCTGGACAGCGCCGAGCTGGCGACCATCGCCGGGGCGGGTGCCAGCAACATCTACTTCACGACGGTGGCCGCGCCGCTGGAGGCGCTGCCCGCCGCGAAGACCTTCGCCGCGAGCTACCAGAAGACCTTCAACGACGCCGCGCAGGGCTTCGGGGCCTTCGGGTACGACGCCGCGAAGGTGGTCTTGCAGGGCATCCTCGCCGCCGCGCGGGCGAACGGCAACAAGGCTCCCACCCGCCAGCAGGTCGAGGCGGCCATCCGCAAGGGCAGCTTCACGGGGCTGCTGTCGGGCAACGTCTCGTTCAACAGCGTCGGCGACCGCCGCGCGGCGACCCTGTACGTGATGAACGTGCAGGACGGCAAGTACAAGCTCTCCACCAGCCTGCCGGTCCGCCCCGCCAAGCAGTAACCGGGGCCGCCGGACGACATAGAGGGGCCGGGCGTGCTGTCCGGCTCCTTTCGTTATGGTCGAGTCGCCCGCTATGGTGGGCGCGGCTGGGACCGGACCTGACGCCAGCCTGACCCGTTCACCCCCGAAGCAAGACCGAGAGGAGAAGACCTTTGGACCTCGCCACCCTGCTGCCCTTCGTCGTCAACGTGATCGCGGGCGGACTCGTCCTCGGCTTCGTGTACGCGATCATCGCCCTCGGCTACACGATGGTGTACGGCGTGCTGCAACTCATCAACTTCGCCCACTCGGAGGTCTTCGTGACCGGGGCCGTCGTCGGCTTCGAGGTCTTCCGGGTCCTCGCCCCCAGCCCGCTGAACGGCTACCTCAAGCTGATCATCGCCCTGCTCGCCGCGATGCTCGTCTCGGGGCTGCTCAATGTCCTGATCGAGCGGCTGGCCTACCGCCCGCTGCGGAACGCACCCAAGCTCGTGCCCCTCATCACGGCCATCGGCGTCTCGCTCATCTTGCAGGACGTATTGCGGATCATCGAGGGCTTCCAGGGCCGCTTCGACCTGACGTACACGCTGCCTGCTGGCTTCAGCGGCAAGTTCTGCGGGGAGGGGAGTTCGTGTGAGGCGCTGGGGAACGTGCTCCGCACCGTGGGCATCGACCTCCAGCTCAAGGACGTGATCCTGATCGTCGTGTCGCTGCTGAGCCTGGCGGTGCTGAATTATCTCGTCAACCGTACGCGGCTGGGCAAGGCGATTCGGGCCGTGGCGCAGGACCGCGTGACGGCGGGACTGATGGGCATCGACGCCAACCGCATGATCTCGGCGACCTTCCTGATCGGCGGGGCGCTCGGCGGCATCAGCGGGGTGCTGTTCGGGATGAAGTTCGGCACCGTGAACGCCTACTCGGGCTTCGACCCCGGCATCATCGCCTTCACCGCCGCCGTGCTGGGGGGCATCGGCTCGATTCCGGGCGCGGTGCTCGGCGGGCTGGTCCTCGGCGTCATCCAGAACCTGATCGGCGTGACGAACATCTTCGGCGGGCTGCTGGGAATTGCCAACCTGGAGGCCATCGACGCCTCCTACCAGCGGATCGGGGCCTTCCTCGTGCTCGTGCTCATCCTGATCTTCAAGCCGACCGGCCTGCTCGGCAAGAGCAACGTGGAGAAGGTATGACGGCGGTCAACCCGGCGGCCCCGCGCCGCGCCCTGCCCGTCCCCGACCGGACCTTCCTGCTCGTGCTGCTCTTCCTCCTGACGAGCGCGCTGCTCCTCGTGTCGCACAACCCCGACGGGCTGGAGCGGCTGGGCGGATTGGGCGACACCCTCCGCAACCCCATCGTGGAGGCGGTGATCGTCTCTCTGTTCCTCGCCAACGTGCTCTTCGCGTACCTGTGGCGGGCGGCCCCCTGGGCGAAGGCGCTCGTGGGGCTGGGCAGCCTGTTGCTCGTGCTGCCGTGGGCGGGGCAGCAGGACACCTCGCTGCTCGACCTGAGCATCCAGATCATGATCTTCGCGGCGCTCGCGCTGGGGCTGAACATCGTGGTCGGCCTCGCGGGGCTGCTCGACCTGGGGTACGTGGCGTTCTTTGCGGTGGGCGCGTACGTGTGGGGCATCTTCGCCAGCCCGCGTTTCGCGGAAATTCTGCGCTACTACGGCGAGAATCCGGGCGGGACGAACGCGGCCACGCTCGCCTTCGGGCTGTTCCTGACGGCGGTGACGGCGGCGAGCATGGTCTACATCCGCCGCCGGGGGGCACGAACGGCCCCCACCCGCGCTTCCACGTGGAGCTTCGGGCTGGCGAGCTTCGGCCTCGTGGCGGGCATCCTGCTCGTCGGGCGGGCGCTGCTGGTGCTGAACGCCTCGCGGGCCGCCGGGCTGGCGAACGGCATCGACCCCAACTTCTTCTGGCTGTTCCTCGCGCTGAGCGTGTTCGCCGCCGCCGTCGTGGGCGTGCTGATCGGTCTGCCCGTGCTGCGGCTCAAGGGCGACTACCTCGCCATCATCACGCTGGGGCTGGGCGAGGTGATCCGCGTGCTGGCGAACAACCTCGACCTGTACTCGGCGGGGTCGCAGGGCATCACGCCGATCAGGAGTGCGTCGGTGCCGTGGTTCGACCGGGCGGCGGGGGCGCTGGGCTTCCAGCCGGACCAGTATTACCTGCTCTTCCTGTATGTCCTCGTCCTCGTGCTCGTCGCGCTGATCCTGCTCGTGAACGTGCGGCTGGACCGCTCGCGCATCGGGCGGGCGTGGATCGCCATCCGCGACGACGAAATTGCCGCGCAGGCGATGGGCGTGCCGCTCGTGCAGACGAAGCTGATCGCCTTCGCCACGGGCGCGTCCTTCGCGGGCGTGATGGGCATGGTCTTCGCGGCCAAGCAAACGTTCGTCAGCCCGGAGAGCTTCAACATCTTCCAGAGCATCGGCGTGCTGAGCATGGTCATCCTGGGAGGGATGGGGTCGTTTCCCGGCGTGATCCTGGGCGCGACAGTGGTGACGCTGCTCAACCTCCGCATCCTGCCGGGGCTGGGCGAGGCGACGGCCAACGTTCCCTGGATTCCGCAGCAGGTCAATCCGGGGCAGCTCCAGCGGCTGGTGTTCGGCATCATCCTCGTGGCGATCATGCTGCTGCGCCCGGAGGGGCTGTTGCCCAACAGGCGGCGGGTGCTGGAGCTGCACCACGACGACAATCAGGAGGACGACAGCGCGCACGGTGTGGGTCCGGCGCTGACGGCGGGCGGCGGGGACGTGTTCAGCCCCGGCCTCGCGCCGCAGCACGAGGAGGACCGGGCGGGCGGCACGAAGGGAGAGACGCGGTGAACATCCTCGACGTGCAGGGGGTCACCAAGACCTTCGGCGGGCTGACCGCCGTGAACGACGTGACGATGCAGGTGCCCGAGCAGAGCATCGTGAGCATCATCGGGCCGAACGGGGCCGGGAAGACGACCTTTTTCAACCTCGTGACGGGCATCTACAGCCCGAACACGGGCACCATCCGCCTCGCCGGGCAGGAACTGGTGGGGTTGCGCCCCGATCAGGTCGTGAGCGCCGGCATCGCGCGGACCTTTCAGAACATCCGCCTGTTCTCCACCATGAGCGCCGAGGAGAACATCATGGTGGGGCGGCACACGCGGTTGAAGGCGGGCTTCGTGGACGCCATGCTGCGGACGCGCCGCTTCCACGACAGCGAGGGCGAGGCGCGCGAGGTCGCTCAGGTCATGCTCGACTTCGTGGGGCTGGGGCGCTGGCGGCGCGAACTGGCGACGAACCTTCCCTACGGCGACCAGCGCAAGCTGGAGATTGCCCGCGCGCTGGCGACCACGCCCAAGCTCGTGCTGCTGGACGAACCGGCGGCGGGCATGAATCCGCGCGAGACGGAAGACCTCAAGGCCCTGATCCGCCGCATCCGCGACGAGCTGGGGGTGACGGTGGTCCTGATCGAACACGACATGCGGCTGGTGATGACCCTCTCGGAGCACATCACCGTCCTCGACTACGGCACGAAGATCAGCGAGGGGCTGCCGCATCAGGTCCGCAACGACCCGCGCGTGATGGAGGCGTACCTCGGGCGCGGGGCGGCGGCGGGCGAGTACGGAAAGGAGGCGCAGCCGCGTGCTTGACACTCAACCCGACACCGGAGGAACGCGGGCGGTGGGGTCTCCCCTGCTGGAGCTGCGCGACCTGCATACGTACTACGGCCACATCCACGCCCTCAAGGGGCTGAACATGACCGTGGGCGAGGGCGAGATCGTGGCGCTGATCGGCGGCAACGGGGCGGGCAAGACGACCACCCTCCGCACGGTGAGCGGCATGATGAAGCCGAGGACGGGCAGCGTCGTCTACGGCGGCCAGACGGTGAACGGCGTGCCCGCCCACACGATCATGGGGCGCGGCATGAGCCACGTGCCGGAGGGCCGCCGCATCTTCCCACAGCTCTCCGTGCGCGAGAACCTGGAGGTCGGGGCGTACACCATCACCGACCGCAAGCTCGTCGAGGAGCGGATTCAGGAGGGCTTCGCGCTCTTCCCCCGCCTCAAGGAGCGCGAGAACCAGCTCGGCGGCACGATGTCGGGCGGCGAGCAGCAGATGCTGGCGATTGCGCGGGCGCTGATGGTCAATCCCAAGCTGCTGCTGCTGGACGAACCCTCGATGGGCCTCTCGCCCCTGTTCGTGGAGGCCATCTTCGACATCGTGGAGCGGCTCAACCGCGAGCGTGGCACGACGATCCTCCTCGTCGAGCAGAACGCGAGCATGGCGCTGGGGGTGGCGCACCGCGCCTACGTCCTCCAGACGGGCGAGATCCGGCTCAGCGGCCCGGCGGCGGAGATCGCGCGGGACGAGAGCGTGCGGAAGGCGTACCTGGGCGACGAGTAGGGATTGAAGAAAGAGGGGGCCGTCTCCGGTTGGGGGCGGCTCCTTCTTTTGTGGTGGAGGTGCCGGATTGGTTTCTGGGACTGCCAGGCTCGTTCACCCCCTCCCGGCCTCCCCCCTCAAGGGGGAGGAGCAAAGACGCGGCGTTGCCGTGTTGTTCTCCCTCTCCCCGTGTGGCTGACTCGCAGAATTACGAAGCAGAGGGCTGGGGCGACGTAGCAACTCAAAGGCACCTCTCCTCGCCCCGCTCCGTGCCCTCGCCTACCGCGCCGCCTGCCGGGATTGGGTACGGTCAGCCATGCGACTCCTGACCACGGGTTCGGTGGCCCTCGTCTGTACCTCCCTGTTCACGTCCTGCCTTCCGGCCCCACAGGTGTTCGACCCGGCGCGGATTCCCGATGCCGCCGACCTGTCATCCCGCAACTCGGCGACGGAATGGTATTACGTCTCGGGCTTCCTGCCGGAGTCGGGGCTGGCCTTTCACTGGGCGCAGTTCAAGGTGAACTACCGGGGCATTCCTTACCACGCCGGGCATGTGGCGATTGCCGACCTGCGGGCGGGCAAGCTCTACACCTTCGAGAACGAGTCGCAGCGTGCCCGCTTCGGCTTCCCCCCGCTCTTGGTGGAGCAGGGGGGCTGGCGGCTGAATCAGGAGGCCGCCGCCTATCGCCTTCAGGCCGGGCCGCTCAACCTCACGCTGACGCCGCGCAAGGGGCCGGTCGTCCACCCGCCGGGCTACTCGGGCACGCCGGAGGTCGGGCGGCTGTACTACCAGAGCATCACGCGGATGGACGTGGGCGGGACTGTGGCGCTGCCGGGCGGCGAGACGCGGGAGGCGCGCGGGCTGGTATGGCTCGACCACCAGTGGGGCGACCAGCAGCCAGGCGCGCAGGCCCGCTGGGACTGGTTCGGGCTGCACCTCTCGGACGGCTCGGACCTGATGCTCTACCGGGTGCGCGACGGGGCCGGGAAGGTCGTGCAGGTCGCCGCCTCGCGCGTGGACGCGGCGGGCGTGGCGCGTGAGGTGCCGAACGTGACGATGACGCCGGGCCGCGTCTACCGCAGCCCCAGCGGACGCGAGTACGTGCTGGGATGGGAGGTCCGGGCCGACAATCTGAGCCTCACGCTGGAGGCCGCCCGCGACGAGCAGGAACTCCTGTTCAAGAACACCTCCGTCGCCTACTGGGAGGGGCCGGTGCGCGGCACGGGCACGCAGGACGGGCAGGCCATCACCGCCGAGGGCATGGGCGAGTTCATCGGCGGATTGCTGACGCGGGAGGAGGGGGGGCGGTTCGTGCCGTCGGGGCGGTGAGGTGGGCTGGGGAGAGGCGTCACTCTCTCGTCAGAACAGCTCAGTAGGGTGACATTGTGAAGCTGTTGCTCCCACTCGTTGGACTCGCCCTGTCTGTGACTCCTTTGGCGGGCAGGAGCACGGCCTCTCGTCCGGCGTCGCCTCTGCCGCAGTGGGCCGTCTGTGTGGAGATTGGCCGACCTGCCCTCCTCGTCACCGTGAAAAACGAGCGGGGGCAGGTGCTAGCGCGGCTCACTGATATGGACGGCGGGAACAATCCAGGGGTCAAGATGCGGCGGGGACCGGATGGACGCTATATGGTGACGGTCAAGCGCCGCTGGTATCAGCCACAGACCGTTCGTAATATTCCTGTGCAGTACGACGAATGCGGCCCAGCGCGGCCCACGCCCGTAACGGTCAGGCTCCAGCCCACACCTGACGCGCCGACCGTTCGCGAGTTCCGCATCGTGAACGTCAACTCGGACAATCTGATGGTGGTCGGCTATTGGCCCCATTTCCAGCGGTACACGACTTTCCTCGACGCCCCCGGCAGCGTCAGCCGCGAGGTCATCTGGACCTCCAGCCGCCCGGACGTGGCGACCATCGACTCCGGCGGGATGCTGCGCTCGGTGTGCAGCCGCGAGCTGGGCCGAACGACCATCACGGCGACCCTGAAGGCCGACCCACGGCACAAGTCCAGCACCGTCTTCGGTCGGTGCGGCGGTGGCATGGTCTGCAAGCGGGGACAGGTGGACCGCTAGCCACTTCCTCAATAAACTTGACATGACCGCACTCAAGTCTCAGAATAGGGAGACTTGAGGAGGTTCTCTTGAATCCCGAACGTTTCACCGAAGCCGCGACGCAGGCCCTCGCCGCCGCGCAGGGGCTGGCACAATCCAACCACCAACAGAATCTGACCGTCGCACACGTGCTGCGCGCCCTGACCGACAACGACACCGCCGCCCGCGCGATCACCGCCGCCGGGGGCGACCTGACCACGCTCCGCTCCGCGCTGGATGCCGAACTCGGCAAGCTCCCGCGCGTGCAGGGGGGTGGCGACAACCTGTATCTCGATCCGGCGCTGAACCGCGCCTTGCAGAAGGCGGAGGGCGTGGCGAAGGAATTGGGTGACTCCTTCGTCGCCGCCGATGCCCTGCTGCTCGCGCTGCGGGGGGAGTACCGGGGGCAGGTCCTTCCCGCCGAAAGTGTTCTGCGCGGGGCCATCACCCAGGCCCGGAAAGGAAAGACCGTGACGAGCAAGACCGCCGAACAGCAATTCGACGCCCTGAACAAGTACGGGACCGACCTGACGCAGAGGGCGCGAGACGGCAAGTTCGATCCCGTGATTGGCCGCGACGAGGAGATTCGCCGCGCGATGCAGATTCTCTTGAGGCGCACGAAGAACAATCCCGTCCTGATCGGCGAGCCGGGCGTGGGCAAGACCGCCATCGCCGAGGGCCTCGCCATCCGCATCGTGAAGGGCGACGTGCCCGAGGGCCTGAAGGACAAGCGCATCGTCTCGCTGGAGATGGGCAGCCTCCTCGCCGGGGCGAAGTTCCGGGGCGAGTTCGAGGAACGGCTCAAGGGCGTCATTGACGAGGTGGTCGCGTCGGCGGGCGAGGTCATCCTCTTCGTGGACGAGATTCACACCATCGTCGGCGCGGGCAAGACCGAGGGCAGTCCCGACGCGGGCAACATGCTCAAGCCCGCGCTGGCACGTGGCGAGCTGCACCTCATCGGCGCGACGACCCTCGCCGAGTACCGTGAGATCGAGAAGGACCCCGCCCTGGAGCGGCGCTTCCAGCCCGTGTTCGTGGACGAGCCGAGCGTGGAGGACACCATCTCCATCCTGCGCGGGATCAAGGAGCGGTATCAGGTCCACCACAACGTCGAGATCACCGATCCGGCGCTCGTGGCGGCGGCGCAGCTCTCGCACCGCTACATCTCCGACCGCCAGTTGCCCGACAAGGCGATTGACCTGATCGACGAGTCGGCGGCCCGCCTCCGCATGGCGCTGGAGTCCAGCCCGGAGCGCATTGACCAGCTCCAGCGCCGCAAGCTCCAACTGGAGATCGAGCGCGAGGCCTTGAAGCGCGAGAAGGACCAGGACAGCCAGAACCGACTGCTCGATATCGAGGAGACGCTGAAAGCCGTCACCGACGACCTCGCCGAGGTGCGGGGGCGCTGGGAGGCGGAGCGCGGGGAGGTTCAGGTTCTGCGCGAGAAGCGAGAGGCGCTCGATCAGGTCCGCACCGACATCGAGAAGGCGCGGCGCGAGTACGACCTGGCGCGGGCCGCCGAGCTGGAGTACGGGCGGCTGCCGCAGCTTGAGCGCGAGGTGCAGGACCTCGAGCGCAAGCTCAAGGGGGCCGAGTTCGCCCACATGGAGGTGACGGAGGAGGACATCGCCGCCGTCATCAGCCGCTGGACGGGCATTCCGGTGTCCAAGCTCGTGGAGGGCGAGCGCGAGAAGCTGCTGCGGCTGGAGGAGCAGCTTCACGGGCGCGTGATCGGGCAGGACCGCGCCATCGTAAGCGTGGCCGACGCTATCCGCCGCTCGCGGGCGGGATTGAGCGACCCGAACCGTCCCCTCGGCTCCTTCATGTTCCTCGGGCCGACGGGCGTGGGCAAGACCGAGCTGGCGAAGGCGCTGGCGGAGTTCCTGTTCGACTCAAGTGACGCGATGGTCCGCCTCGACATGTCCGAGTACATGGAGAAGCACACGGTCGCCCGATTGATCGGGGCACCTCCCGGCTACGTGGGCTACGAGGAGGGCGGCCAACTGACGGAGGCCGTGCGCCGCCGCCCCTACGCGGTGATCCTGCTCGACGAGATCGAGAAGGCCCACCCGGACGTGTTCAACGTGCTGCTGCAGGTGCTGGACGACGGACGCCTCACCGACGGGCAGGGCCGCACCGTGGACTTCCGCAACACGCTGATCATCCTGACGAGCAACATCGGGTCGCCGCTGATCCTGGAGGCGCAGGCGCTGGGCGAGAGCGCCGAGAGCATCCAGGACCGGGTGATGGGTGCCCTGCAAGCGCACTTCCGCCCCGAGTTCCTCAACCGCGTGGACGACATCATCGTCTTCGACGCGCTGACGCCCGCAGACCTCCACAAGATCGTGGACATCCAGATGCAGGGCCTCCGCAAGAGGCTCGCCGAGCGCCGCGTCACGCTGCACCTCACGGACACCGCGAAGGACCGACTGGCCCAGATCGGCTACGACCCAGCCTTCGGTGCCCGCCCCCTCAAGCGCGCCATCGCCCGCGAGGTCGAGACGCCCCTGGCCCGCGAGATTCTGAGTGGGCACGTGCAGGACAACTCCACGCTCGTGGTGGATTACGACGGGCAGAAGTTCCGGTTCGACACTGGGGTGTTGAACTAAGAGCCTTCAGCAATCAGCCGTCAGCAAAAGACAAGCCGCCGCCCATGCTTCGGGCGGCGGCTTTCTCATGGGTGACTCAGCGGCGGTTCGCGTTCGCGGCGTTCCGGCCCGCCAATCCGGCGAGGCCAAGCAACCCGGCGAGGCCGAGCCAGCCCCAGTCGGTTCCGGAGTCAGTATTGGTTTCGGTTGTGGTCGTGTCCGTCGCGGTGTCGGTGGTTGTCGTGTCGGTCGCCGTATCCGTTGCGGTGTCGGTCGCGGTATCCGTGGTGGTGATGTCGGTGACCGTATCCGTCGTCGTTTCGGTCGTGGTCCCCGTCGCTTCCGTTTCCGTCTGGGCGAAGGCGCTCACGGGCAGGGCGAGGAGGGCGGTCAGGGCCAGCAGCTTCAGCGTTCCATTCTTCATAGGAAACAGTCTGCCTCCGGGCGTGCCGCCGCACATTGCAAGGAGCGTCCCTTTCCTTGACCAATCCTGTATCAAGCGGCAAAGAAACGCTCAGCCCGCCGTCTTCCAGACCAGCGCGACGGCCTCCTCCACGCTGCGGACGCCCTCGCGCCCGTCCAGGCCGGGCGGAACGATGAGGCTGCGGTAGCCCGCGCGGGTGGCCTCCTCGGCGCGGCGAAGGCTGCCCTGCGTGGAGCGGACCTCGCCCGCCAGCCCGACCTCCCCGAAGACGGCGACGTGACCGGGCAGAGCGCGGCCCACGACGGCGGAGTACACCGCCAGCGCCACGGGCAGGTCGAGGCCGGGATCGGCGACCTTGAGGCCGCCCGCGAGGTTCACGTATACGTCCAGCCCCCCCAATGTGAGGTCGAGGCGGCGCTCCAGCACGGCGAGCACCACGTCCACCCGCCGGGGGTCGAGGCCGACGACCACCCGGCGCGGGTTGGGGTAGGGCGTCTTGGCGGCGAGGGCCTGGACCTCCAGCAGCATGGGCCGCTGCCCGTCGATGGTCGCGGCGACGACCGAGCCGGGCACGCCCACGGGCCGCTCGGCGAGGAAGGCCTCCGAGGGGTTCTCCACGGCGACGAGGCCCTCGCCCCGCATCTCGAAGACGCCGAGTTCGCCCGCCTGCCCGAAGCGGTTCTTCACAGAACGGAGCAGCCGGAACGAGCCGACCGTCTCCAGAAAGACCGTCGTGTCCACGATATGCTCCATCACCTTCGGCCCGGCGACGGTGCCCTCCTTCGTCACGTGGCCGACAAGGACGGTCGCAGTGCCCGTCTCCTTCGCGGCGCGGGTGAGCAGCGCGGTCCCCTCGCGGACCTGGGCCACGCCGCCGGGAGTGCCGTCGCCCTCCACCGTCACCGTCTGGATGGAGTCCACGATGCACAGGGCGGGTTTATGTTCGGCCATCAGGGCGGCGACGTGCTCGGCCCGCGTGTCGCGGGTGAGGTGAATGTCGCCCTCGACGCCGAGGCGGTCGGCGCGCAGGCGAATCTGCTCCAGCGACTCCTCGCCCGCGACGTAGAGGACCGTCTGGCCCTGCACGGCGAGCTTGTCCGCGACCTGAAGGAGCAGCGTGCTCTTGCCGATGCCGGGTTCACCGCCGATGAGGGTCACGCCGCCCGCGACCAACCCGCCCCCCAGCACCCGGTCGAGTTCGGGGATGCCACTGGGGAGGCGGGGTTCCTCGCGCCGTCCGACGGTGGAGAGGGGCGTGAGCTTGCCGCCGGAAATGCCGCCATAACCACCTGCTCCACCCGCTCGGACCTTGCCGACGGCGGCGGTGGGCACCTCCTCCTCAAAGGAGTTCCACGCCTGGCAGTTTGGGCAGCGGCCCAGCGGTTTGGCCGACTGGTAGCCGCAGGAATTGCAGATGTAGCGGGTCGTGAGCCTAGCCATTGGGTCGGCTGTCGGCCCGCCAGTAGGTGCCGTCCCCCGTCGCCAGATAGTCGCCGTCCACGAGTTCGGCGAGCAGCACGCCCGGTTCCTCCAGCGTGCTGTGGTCGCGCAGGATGGTCTCCACCTCGGCCTCGCTGTAGCGGCGGCCCGGCTCGAACAGGCCCGTCAGGTGATCGAGGATGGCGAGTTGATGTGCGCGGCGGCGGTCGGAGGGCCAGCCCGTGATACGCCCGTGTTCGTCCTGAAAGGCGGCGATGCTCTTCGTCATGGGGGGCATGGTAGCGGCCCAGCGCGGCAGGTACCGTGCAGAGGGTGGGGATCTGACCGCCTGACAGAAAGTATGAGAAAGCGTCCCCGGTAGGGGACACTTTCTGTTTGTGACAACTGAAAATGCCGCCGGGGACGCTCCTCGACTCTACCAGGCTGTCCTGGCTCAGCTCCAGACTG